>NZ_JBHVDX010000003.1:0-113974 GCF_042802555.1 Streptomyces sp. NPDC057474
CGGCACGACTGTGTGTCGTGTACGGGGTTGGCCCTGGCGGGCCAACTTGGTTGGTTTCTCTGTGAGTTGGCGGGCCTGGCGGCCCGCTCGGCAGAGGGATGGGTGTCCTGCCTGGCGGCAGGACGAGGGGTGGTGAAGGCCCCTCCCCTGGCGGGGAGGGAATGGTGAGACTTGAGGACCGGCGCCTGGCGGCGCCGGTGATGTCATAACGGGGTGGGTTGCACAGATATTTGGGTTGCTTGCAGCTTCCCTGTCGGGAAGCTTGAGTAAGTGTTCGGCTGTCTCAGGACTGAGGAAGTGTCAGTTTCCTTTGCTGAGGCAGGTGTTGTGTTTCTTTGGCGGTTCATGCCTGACGGCATGGGGTGGCGGCAGGTACATGTTCCTCGTCTTTCTGCGGGAGATGCCGCCTGACGGCGTCAGGAGGTTTGGGCGGTGGCGTCAGGAGTATGGGTTTATGTGTTGTTGGCCGGTCTTCTGGCGGCCAAACGGTAAGCCGCAGTGCCGCAGGGGTTCCTCAGATCTCCTGGATCGCCAGTGCGTCCGCTGATCCGGCAAGCGGGCGGGCCGTCCCAGCTACGGCCTGATCTGGCACTTCGGCCGCTGGGTTGCTCCGGTACTCCCCCATTGCCGCTTAAAGTGCCTGGAGGTTGCCGTCGGCTCCTTCATCTGAACATCCCACTCCAGGAGACTCAGTGAGACGCGCTGTCATACCCGTCTTGATCATGTCCTGCGCCGCCCTGCTCGCCGGGTGCGGCCGCGGAGAGATTGACGCGAAGGGTGACATGCCGCATAACGCCGCCTCCGAAGCCGGGTCTAGCCCCCCGCAACCCCCTTCGGCGGAGCCCTTCCCTGACACCGGCGCCCTGGTCAAGAAGAGCGTGGGCAGCGCGGCGAAGCACGCTGACCGCTCTGGATTCTCACTGGACTTCATGACTTACACCCACGGCGACGGGCTGGCTGAGGCGGGTTATGAGATCAACCTCTACACCCACAACGAGGACCACAAGGTGTCCTTCGTGACGGACTTGTCCTCGATCGCACGACACAAAAACAGCCTGGTCTGCCGGGCAAAGAAGACCGGACCGAAGTCTTACGCGATCTACTTCGACGACACCTACGACCTGTGCCTGCGCAAGAGGAAGCCGAAGTCAACGCCCACCCCTACTCACTCGCCCGAACCCACGCTCATCCATACGCCGACGAAGTCCGCGCCCACCTACGCGCCGCCCAAGCCTGCCGGGTGCACACCGAAGTCTCCGGCCGGCAACTGCTATCAGGCTGGGCAGTTCTGCCCGCAGGCGCTGGCGGGAACCTCGGGTACGAACTCGTCGGGCACAGTGATCTACTGCCGGTTGGACTCGACGGACAACCGCTGGCACTGGCGGTACTGACCTCGCCCTCGCCCACAGGCCCACACGCGGAAGGCTGCATGCCGGGGGGCAGCTCCTCTGGAAGGACGGGCTGAGCTGGGACGTTGGCGAATCGCCTGTATACCGGTGCGGTTGCCCCTCGTTGAAGCGCCGCAGGAAGGCGTGTCGGCCATACCCAAGATCGCCGAGCGGTCCGCGCTGATGAGTGGCGGGGCGACCGGAACCACTGGAAAGATCACAGCCCAAATGTGAACTCGCAGCTCGGTGCTGGTGGGGTCGTCCCTCCAGAGGAACTACGCCAGCTCAGCCCGGCTTGGGGCCTGTTGTCCGGGCGGGCATGCTCAGTCGCGGGAGCGTGGCGAGCGGCCGAGCAGCACGGCCAGTGCCTTGAGGGCTGCTTGCCGGCGCTGGGCCGTCGGTGCGTACACGGCGGTCAGGGCGAGTCCCCCGACGGTGAGGGAGTGGGTCGCCAACAGGGTGGTGGCGAGGGGGCTGTTGAGCAGGTCGAGCAGTCGGTACATGGGCGTGGCCTCCTTGGGTGTTCCGCCGGTGCGGCGGGGCTCTTGGTGGCCTTATTGGGCTCCGTCCGACAGGTTTCCGGCGATGTTCTGGATGGAGGGTGGGGAGCGTCTACGCTGGTCAGTGCCCATATGGCGGGTTTTCCGGGGCAAGCGCGGCGGACGGATGTAGGGGGGCGGGTGGAACAGGGCACGGCGGCGCGGGCTTTTGCGGCCATGCTGAAGGGCCTGTATGAGAGGGCGGGTTCGCCCCCGTTGGCGGCGGTGGTGCGTCAGGGGCGGCTGCAGCGGCCGTCCGTCGGGCTGAGTACGTCCTCGTTGAGTGATTGGCTGGCGGGGCGGGCCGTGCCGTCGCAGGCGCGGGTGGTGCAGTTCCTGGTCTCCTTCTTCGCCCAGCAGGCTCTACAGGCGGGCTGTGCGGGGGCGCCTGGCGGGTGGTCGAGGCTGTGGGAGGGGGCGGTTGAGGAGCGGCGGCAGCGGCGTGGCGGTCGTCCTGCTCGCCCGGTCCCGGGAGACGGGCCCGCGCTGCGGGTGCCGGTCCGGGGCCGGTTGGTGGCCGAGCTGCGGCCTGAGGAGGCGTTCAGCGAGTGGGAGGTGCACCAGCCCGTCGACGTGGCGGCCGCGGTGCCGGGGGCGTTGCCGCTGTATGTGCGGCGCGCCCACGATGAGGTTGTTCGTGGGGTGGTGGAACAGGCCGTCGGCGGTGCGAGCCGGATGGTGGTGCTGGTCGGTGAGTCGTCCTCGGGCAAGACGAGGGCGTGCTGGGAGGCGGTGGCCGAGCTGCCGGCTGGGTGACGGCTGTGGCAGCCGCTCGACCCGTCGCCGGCCCGGGCTCTGGCGAACGCGTTGCAGGAGGGCATCGCGCCGCGTACCGCGATCTGGCTGAACGAGCTGCAGCAGTACGTCGGCGAGCAGGCAGGCGCGGGCGCTGAGCAGGTTGCGGCTGGTCTGCGGGAGATGTTGCAGGACAGCACGAACGGGCCGGTGCTCGTTGTGGGGACCGTCTGGCCGGAGTTCTGGGACACGCTGACCGCCTCACGCGTGGCGGGTAGGCCCGATTCGTATGCGCAGGCGCGGGCGTTGCTCGAGGGCAAGGCCGTGCACGTGCCGGCTGCGTTCGAGGCGCAGGAGCTGGAGGATGCGCGGACGGTGGGCGGCCACGATCCCCGGCTGGCCGACGCGCTGGCGCATACCGCGGATGGCCGCATCACCCAGTACCTGGCAGGGGCTCCGGCCCTGCTGGAGCGCTACCGTACGGCCCCGGCTGCGGCGCGTGCGGTGATCAGTGCCGCCATGGACGCGAGCCGGTTGGGCGGTGTGACGCTGGTGGAGCGGGAGTTCCTCAAGGCCGCGGCCGAGGGTTATCTCAGCGACGATGCCTACGACGTGCTGGGCGAGGACTGGCTGGAGGACGCCTTCGCTTACACGCAGCAGCCGAGCAAGGGTGTACGGGGGCTGCTCAGCCGTGTACGGGCCCGGCCTGCGGGCAGCGGGCGGGACGGGTTCCGGTTGGCCGACTACATGGACCATGTCGGGCGGATGGAGCGCCGGTTCTCCGCTCCCCCGGCCTCGTTCTGGCGCGCGGCCCGCAGCCACCTGCCCGATGCTCACCTCGTGCGGGCGCTGGGACAGGCGGCGCAGGCACGCTGGCGTGATGCCGAGGCCGCCGGCTTGTATCAGCGGGCTCTGGATCTGGGTGACCTTCAGGCCGGGCAGTCTCTGGCCTGGCTGTGGCAGGAGCGTCAGCGGGCCGGCGAAGCCCGCCGTGTCCAGGAGCAGGCCTCGCTGGCCGGTGACGGCGATGTTCTGGAGGAGCTGCTGATGCCGCTGCTGGAGCAGGAGGAGTATCAGCAGGCCGAACAGCTGGTGCGGGAGGCCTCAGGCCGGGGTAACGCCACTGCCCAGCTGCATCTGGCCCGCGCTCTGATGCTGGACGGTGAGACACAGGAGGCGGACCGTTGGTATGCCGAGGTCGCTCGGTGTAGCGATCCGGAGGTTCTGCGCGCCTACGCGGGCGACCTGCGCGAGCGAGGCGACCTGGCCGGGGCGCGGGCGGTGTTGCGGGCAGCGGGCGACCGCCGTGCGCTGGGCGAGCTGGCTGCCTTGGCGGGCGGGTCCGCGGCTGAGGCGGAGCAGGCCGCCCGGGAGGCCTTCGCCGCAGGCGAGGCCACCCCGTTGAAGGAGCTCGCCAAGCAGGCTGAGGCCGACGGGCGCAGCGCGGATGCCGGCCGCCTGTACCGGGGTGCGATCGCTGTCTTCGAACGCCGCCGTCGGCAGCGGGAAGCCGGAGTGGCCCTCATCGACTTCGAGATGGGCGGCCGGTCGCTTCGCGAGTACCTCGACCCGGCCGTGCTGCCCATGGCGTCCGGACAGACGTGGGCGCTGCGCCAGCTGGTGGCTCTGCTGGACGGTACGCAGGGTGCGACGGCGGGCGACGGCGCGCTGAAGGAAGTCGCGGAGGCCGGAAACGCCTGGGCGCTGGAGCAGTTGCTGCGCCGTCTGCGCGAGCGCGGGCAGACGCAGGAGGCGGAGTCGCTGCTGCAGAGCGAAGTGGTCCGGGCGAACCCGTGGGCGCTGTGGGCCTTGGCTCACCGTGCCCTGCGCGACGAGCAGGTTCCGGATGCCGTGCGCCGGGTGTTGTTGGAGCGTGCGGCAGCCGCCCGGGTGAGACAGGCCGTCCGGGCGCTGGTGGAGCGGGCCGAGCAGGCCGGCCTGGCCGGTGAGGCCGACCAGTGGGCTCTGCATGCTGCGGCTCGCGGCTACACCACGCCCTTGTGGGAGCTGGTGCGGGGCCGTGAGCAGGAGGGCCGGCTGGAGGCGGCCGAGCAGCTCGCCTGGCAGGCACCGGCCAGCCAGCGCTCCTGGGCGCTGCGCCGCCTGGCACAAGACCGCACAGGCGAGCGGGTAATGCCGTTGCTGTGGCGTGCCTACGACGAGGCTCTGGCATGGGCGCCGGGCCTGCTCGCCGAACACCTGGAAGCGGCGGGCGAGTTCACCCGGGCCGAACACTTCGCACGGCTCGCTGCCGACGCAGGTGACCGGCAAGCGCTGGAGGACCTGGCTGCACGACGCAAGGACGACGACCCCGACCGGCAGTGGCAGGCGCTGCTGGCAAACGGGCTGACCGCCGAGGGCACTCCCGCTGCCGCGTGGTGACCAGCTGGGGCGTGCCGCTCTCTGACGTAGCTCCGTGAGGAGCACGGGGGCAACGTCCCACCACGCGGGTCCAGGGTCGCCAGTCACAGGCTCCCCTCCTTTCGCCGGCCTGCACGGCTTCTCTGGTTGTGGGTCAGCACGCTTGCGTGGCGCGTTGAGGTCTGGGCGTTACCACGGTGTGGCTGGTGTCTGGTGGGTCACGCCCCAGCGTTGCAGCATCTGAGCTGTGGTTGGGTCGCCGCGCTCCTGGTGGTGTGCAACTAGCATTTTTGCTGCGTCTGGTACTGCCGCGTCGATTGCCTCATACAGAAGCTGGCGCTCCAGGTCTCTGTGCCCAGCAGCGCGGTGGAGTCGCGCCAGGGGGAGCAACGTCTCCGGGGCGCCTAGGTTCTTGGCCCGCTCGAGAAGAGTGAAAGCTTCGGCATGCGATCCCTGGTGTTCGCACTGTTGTCCTGCCACGGCCAGGATGGAGCGGGAAGACTGCACGTGCCGCAGCATCGTAGAAAAGGATGTGCGGTCGCCTGCTTTGGCGTAGGCGGGCAGCAGGTATTGGGCCGCTTTCAGAGTGCCGGTGGCGAAGTGCGCTTGGGCGTAAAGAATGATCTTCTCGGTCTCGTCGGCATGGGCTGCCAGGTGGATCATGTTCTCGATTGCTGAAGGGAACCCGGCGTGGGCGAGGTCGAGCGCGACTGCCAATGCGTCCTCGTGAGCGCCTTCCCGGCGCCACCTCATGGCCAGCGAGAAACCTGGGCCCTCGTCGCCGTGTTCGGCCGCCAGGCGTGCCTGCGCCCGGGCTTCAGTCCGGGCGCCCGAACGGGCGTAGTGGGCTGGCAGGTCATGCAGGGACTTGATCGTGCCGCTGGTGATGGCTTGGGTGACGACTGCATCCCTGCGTTCGGTGTCGCCGACGTCATGCCACAGGGCAGCCAGGTCGTCCCACGCGTCCGGGCAGCCCAGTTCGATGGCGCGTCTGTAGGCGGCGTCTGCCTTTTCGGTTTCGTTGTATTCGCGGTGGAATTCGCCGAGGAACCGCAGCGTTTCGCCATCCTGTGAGGCGGCGGCTTGGGCGACTGCTCGCTGGGCTTGTTCGCTGTCATGTGTGCGGGTGCTGATGTGGGCGAGCATCACCCACCCCTGATGTTCGCCGGCAGCGATCGCCTGCTCGGCTGCCTGAGTGGCGCTGTCCACAGCCCCTGCTTCCAGGTACTCGTAGGACGCGGCCAGCAGCCACCATTCCCAGCCGGGGCAGGAGCCCAGTGTCCGCAATGCCTTCGCGGATCCACGCATGTCACCGTGCTCTTCCCGGCGCCGGGACAGCCGCTTCAGCGCTTTGCCGGAATCGTGCTCGATGGCTGCCTGCCGCCCAGCCTCTTCCGCTGCTTCGGGATCACCGCTGTCCTCGAGGAGGTCGACCAAGTCTTCGTAGGCGCCGGGTGCTTCCAGTCGCCCTGTCTCGGTGAGGAGGGCGATTGCTTCGTCCCTCTGGCCGTTCTCGGCGAGTTTGTGAGCGTGTGAGAGGAGTGCGAGGAGCTTGCCGTCGGCTGCTAGCCGGCGTGCGAGTGGCAGGTGTCTGTCCCAGTGGCCCGCGTCGGTGAGCGCAGTGGCGAAATTGTCCAGACGGTAATCGTCGAGGTGGTCGGCGGCGCTGACGGCTTCATCGATCTCTCCGGCTTCCAATAGGGTCGTCGCGAGGCCGGCCCAGGCATCTTCGGCGCCAAGGGCTGTCGCTTTGCGCTGCCAGGCAATTGCGTCCCGGAGGAATCCGTCCTGGCGCAGCAGCCGGGCCAGTGCGACCACGGCATGGGTATCTCCTGCCGCCAGTGCCTTACGGGCGATGTCTTCCGCCTGTGGCCGGTGGCCTGCTTTGTAGTGCAGCTCGATGAGTGGGCTGTGGCCGGGTGCGGCGGGGTCGTGGTCCAGCGCCTGTTGGACGAGGGCTGCGCTCAGTTGGTAGCGGGCGCGGTGTCGGGCAGCGCCCGAGAGCGCCAGGAGGTTCGCGGGGGAGGTCAGATGGTCGGCAGCCGCCCGCCACCAAGCGTCGGGAGGGCACAGCAGCCTGCGCTGCGGCTCGATGTGGTGGCGCAGATAGTCCGCTAGCCGGTAGGTCTTTGGCGCTGTGTTCGGCGTCCCGGGGCCGGGGGGATCCGTTGTGAGCGGGCCGGGCACGCCGCGGCAGTCCTGCGCTGCGTCGGCAAGGGCCTCGTGGAACCAGCGCGTGTGCCAGTCCTTGTGCTGGCGTCTGCGGTAGGTCTCAGGAACCAGGGACCAACCCGCTGCCTGCAGGAAGGCCTCGGTGACGTCTTCCCGGTAGCCGAGGCGTGCCGCGTCCACTGCCGCGTCCACCAGGGCCCGTACTTCCGGGGATATCGCGTAGCGATCGAGGAGGGCCGGTCCGCCAGCCAGGTACTGCGTGATCGCCTCTTGGCCTTCGGCCAGGGCCTCAGCGAGCCGCGGGTCACGTTCTGCCGATCTAGCCAGCTCTTGGCGGGACGCCTCGTCGAAACTGTCGGGAACGCGGATGTGCCGGTCTTTCAGCAAGCGTGCTGCCGCGGGATAGGCGTCGCTGGTGAGGTCACGGTGCTCGTGCGGCCACAGCGTCCCTACGACGAGCACCGGGCCCCGTGCCACGGTGTTGAGCAGCGCATCGAGAGCTTCAGCGAGTGCCTGGGTTTGCGCTCCTTTGAGGTAGCGCTGCATTTCGTTCAGCCACAGCACGGTATGGGGCATCCGTGGGATCCGGGCAAGCGCTTCCATGAGTTCGCTGGCCCCCGATGGCCGCCATACTCGCCAGCCGTCGGGGAGGCCCTGGATCGCCTCCCACAGAGCCCGTGTCTTGCCTGTGGAGGAGTCACCGACAAGTACAACGAGCTGGCTGCCGCCGTGCGTCGCGCGGTCGACTCGCTGCCGCAGCAGGTCGTCGTGGGGCCGTTCGACGTAGAGCGGAAGGTCGCTGCTTTCCGTGGCGCCGGCCCGCGGGGCGATGGCGCGATGGACTTCCAGGCCAGTGATGGGGTTCATGGTGCTGATGGGCTCGCCCCACAGATAGGGGGCAGGGGATGACGAGGGCTTCCGCGGTTGGGGTTCGACAGCCTTCGCCTGCTCCAGCCGTTTTTTCCAGGCTTCACGGACCGCCTGTCGCAGTGCGTTTTTCGCTAGATGCGGGCCTTCTGGGCCGTGTTCTGTCTCCTCTTGCCAGTCGAGGAGCACGGTGACCAGCCGCCACAGCGGCTCGAAGTCATCGGTCACGCGGCCGAGGCGGAACCAGTCGCTGACCGTTTTCTCGTTCAGAGTCGGCAACCGGGCCTGACGGCAAGCCTGATTGGCCTCCTGGATTGCCTTCTTACGGGACCGCTTGGGGTCTCCGGTGCCGTAACCTGCGCGGCTCTCCAGGTGCTGCAGTGCCTGTGCCAGCGCAGCCCGGCCAGGGTGACCGACAGGCGTCGCAGAACTCATACAGCACCCTTCCCCTTCTGTCCGGCCGTCGGACCAGTCCGGCCCGGACAGCCTCGGATGTCTGCCTGACCAGGCAGGTTCTCGGTCCAATCCGGTTCGTCCGGAGGTTGCGGACGCGCGGAGGCCGTTCGAGTTCTCCTAGGGCTGGCCCCGCTGCGAGCGGGCCTTACCAGGGAGGAAGACACCGATGGACCCCATACTCGTCTGGCCGGCCGTGGTCATTTCCAGCCTTGCCATTGTTGCCGCTACCGCCGTGCTCGTAGCGCGGTTCGCGCTGCGTAACACCGAATCTGAGCATCGGGCAGCAGTCCTCGCAGCGGTCGCAGACATCGTTCACGCCGTCCGCGGCAAGCGCTGATTGGGCTGTCCGGCGGGACGCACGGGCTTTCTCCCTGTTTTGGAGGAGAACCCACGTCAATGCCATGTAGCCGCGGCCCCTACCGGGCCACCGGCGGTCGACGCGGACCTGCGCGAGCATAAGCACCCGATCCACCAGGGACGGTGGTGCGTGACCAGCGTAAGGCTCAGCCTGCGCCCCGCCAGACCCACCCGCGCGCCACGGATCCGGTCGGACACGGACCCCGGCTACCTGGCCGGTCAGGCGCTGGATGACTGATCGAGCCGACTACTTCTGACCCGGCACGCGAGCCGCGACGCCGCAGGCGAACTCGGGGGTGGCCTAGCCTCTACACCTGGGAGTGCTGCAGACGGCAGATCGTTCGAGTGACGTGCCACGGTCTGGCCGTGCTCAGGCGGCGACACCGAGTTCGGTGCGGGTGCGGTGGATGAACTCTCGGACGGCGGGCTCGCGCCGCCAGGGGGCGAGGGCGGTGTTGAACTCGCGTACGTAGTCCTTGGCGCGGGTGGACTGGACGCGGGCAAGGATGTCGACGGAGCGGTGGCCGAGTGCGAGGCCGTGGTCGAGGTCGCGGGCCTGGAGGTGGGCGGTCCCGACGATGGCGAGCCGCATGCCGACGGAGCGGGTGAACACCCCGGTCGGCATCGCGGCGGCCTGCTTGTTCCAGCCGAGGGCCGCTTTGGGGTTCTTCAGGTCCCGGAAGACCTCAGCAGCGTCCGCCGAGAGGCGGGCGTGGTGATAGAAGTCGATCCAGGCGGGCTCGTCGCCGCTGTCGTCCTTCGCCTGGCCCAGGAGGTCTTCGGATGTTTTCAGGGCGCGGGAGGCGGCCCGGGGGTCGTTCTCGCGGGCGTGAGCGCGGGCTTCGATCAGCTTGGTGAACGCCAGCACCCTGGGGACGGCCTGTCCCTTGGCCCGGTTGAAGGCGCCCTGGGCCATGTCCACGGCCTCGGACGCGAAGCCCCGCATCAGGGTCTGCATGGCCATGGTGGCCAGCACATAGCAGCCCAGCTGTACGTCGCCGCCCGCGCGGGCGAGGCGGAGGGCCTGGATGAAGTGCCGCTGGGCGGCATTGTGCTGGCCGACGTCGAAGGCCGTCCAGCCGGCGAGCCGGGACAACTGCGCGGTGACGGAGAACAGTTCGCGGCCGATCTCGTCGGAGAAGCTGCCTTGCAGCAGCGGGGCGGCCCGGTGGTCGAGGCAGTGGGTGACGGAGTTGGCTTTCCAGTTCCCGCCGCCGTATTTGGAGTCCCAGCGGCGGGCGTCGTCGGCGGCCTGGCGCAGTTCGTCGAGGTCGGCCCGGCCGACCTGCTGGCCGCCGCTGTGGTCGGCGGTCTCGTCGGCGGGGGTGACGAGCCATCGGGTGACGGGGGTGGTGAAGGCGGAGGCGGCGAAGCCGGATCCGGCCAGGAAGTCACGGCGGTTCACGGAGCTCCAGAACGAAGTGGCGACGCGGACGGCATCGGCGGGGTCTCTGGGGAAATCCAACCCCACATCCGCGTCGGTTGTCTCCGCCTCGCCCATGCCGATTTCGCCCAGGGCGACGGGCCGGCCGAGCCGTTCGCCGATGGCCTGCGCCAACAGCTTCGGGACCGGCCATTTCGGCGTCATCCCACGCCTGCACCAGTTCGCCACCGAAGTGTGTGAGTAGTCCGTCTCTGTCCCGGCGGCATGGGCGAGCTGATTGACGCGCAGGGCCAGGGACTTGTGGCTCGCGCCGCTGGCTTCGATGAGCCGAGCCAGGTCCGCGTTCGGCGGACGGGTCCGGCGAATGGTCGATGCCACGACCTCTCCCCTTGCCGGTCTCCGGGACCGCGGCCGACTCGAACAGACGGCTGAGCACATAGGTCTGTACTCGCCGGGGCGAAGAGTCGTACGCGTTCCGTGTGTTGGGTCACCGAGGGTAATGCCTTCCGGCTCGCGGTGAACCCCGTCTGCGAGTTGTGAGCCCCCCTGCGAGCCCTCCCCGCCCATCGACCGGGCGGCTGTGATGAGAGCCCAGGCCGCCGCCGGGACTGGACGGATCTCCTTCCGGCGGCGGCCGCCGCCAAGGCACCACCTGACTCGGGGGCGAACCAGAGATGTGCGGAATCGCAGGCCTGGCCGGAGCTGACGCCGTCCGGCATGAGCGCACGGTCGGCGCCATGGCCGCCTCGCAGGCCCACCGCGGCCCGGACGGCACCATGCGCGCCGCCTCCGGCGACGGGCAGGCGGTGCTGGCCATGAACACGTTACTGATCGTCAACCCACAGACGATGCCCGGCCCTTACCAGGATCGCGAGTCGGGAGTGCTGCTGGCCTTCAACGGCGAGATCTACAACTTCCGCCAGCAGGCCGCTGCCTGGGGCATCCCGCTAACGGCCCGGGAGAGCGACGCGCACTTCCTGCTGCGGGCCTGGGTGAAGATCGGCCCGTCCTGCCTGGACGGGCTGGACGGCATGTTCGCCCTTGCCGTCTACGACCCGCGCGTCGGCAAGCTGTTCCTGGCCCGCGACCGGCTCGGTGAGAAGCCGCTCTACTGGCGTCTGGATGGCGGCCGGCTCGCGTTCGCCTCCGAGGTCACCACCCTGACCGGCTACGGCGCCGCCCCGCTCGTCCTGCGGCCCGAGGCGATCGCGATCGAGACGCCGGTCGGCGTCGACACCCCATTTCAGGGCATCCAACTGTTGGCCCCGGCCACCCTGCTGGCCTTCGACATCGCCAGTGGCTCCCTGGACCAGCACACCTACTGGAGCCTCCAGGCCCGGCAGCCCTTCACCGGCACCTACAGCGAGGCCCTCGCGAAGTTCACCGTCGTGCTGGCCGAGCAGGTCACGCTGCGGGCCCCGGCCTGCGACTTCGCGCTCTTACTCTCGGGTGGGCTCGATTCGTCGGTGCTGGCCTATCTGCTGCGGCCGCCGGTCTGTGTCACCGTCCGCTACCCGGGACAGGACCGGCTCGACGAGTCGCAGATCGCGGCCCGGATCGCATCCGACATCGGGGCCGAGCTGGTGGTGGTCGAGCCGGACCACGTCGACTTCACCAGGGCGCTGGCGCACATGATGTCCGCCCTGGACTATCCGATGGGCAACGCGTCCACGTTCTCCGAGTACATGGCCTACCGGAAGGTCGCCGACCTGGGTTTGCGGGTCGTGGTCGGCGGGCTGGGGCCGGACGAGTTCCTGATGGGCTACGTCCGCCATGGCCTGGTCCTCTTCGGCCCGGACGCGGTCCTGGCCGCGGGGATGGACGCCTACCGGCCGCTGGCCGCGAAGCTCATGCACGCTGCCGGTGAAGGCCTCGATCCGGCAGAGGCGGTGACCCGGCTCGTCCTGCGCGGCCCCGACCCCGAGGGGCGGATCCGCGACCTCATCGCCGCCGCGATGGACACTGCTGGCGGGGATCTGGCCCGCGGCCTCACACTCGCCGACCTGGCCACGGCCTGGCGGCCGCTGGTGATGACCAGTGACAAGCTCGCCTCCACCTACGCGTTGGAACGCCGCTCCCCCTACCTGGCGCGGGAACTGGTCGAGCTGTCCTACCGGCTGCCCGCGGAGCACAAGATCTGTCACCCCGCCGAGGGCAAGCGGATCCTGCGGGACGCGGCGAAGGCCCTCGGGCTGCCCCGCGAGGTCTGGGGCAGCCGGGACAAGCTCGGCTTCGCCAGCCCGGTCCCGTCCTGGCTGAACGGGCCCCTGGCAGGCTGGGCGGACGCTCAGATCCACACCGCCCTCACCGAGGCCCCGGCGTCGTTGAGGCCGCTGCTGGAGGGCGGGCTCAAGCCGGGCGGGCGGTTCGACCGCACGAGGATGCAGGCCCTCATGGCGGCCGCCTGGTTGTGCGACCAGACGGTGAGGGCTGCCGCGTGATCCTCAGCTGCCTTACTACGGTGTCCGGATGCACCAGAACACCACCGCCGAGCACACGGCCACCGCCCGCGGAGCGGTCGCGATCATCGCCAACCGCCGCGGCGAACTCCTCCTCCACCTCCGTGACGATCTACCCGGCATCGCCTGGCCGGACCACTGGAGCGTGCTCGGCGGCGGCTGCGACCCCGGCGAGGAACCGCGCGAGACGATCGTCCGCGAACTCGACGAAGAAGCCGGCCTGACCGTCGACGGCCTGACCGAGCTCTTCGAGATCCACGACGAGCACGGCTCCGGACAGCTGATCACGTTCTTCGCCGCCTCCTGGGACGGCGACGAGAGCGCCCTGCCCCTCGCGGAGGGCGTCAAGCTCCAGTTCCTCGCCCCCGAGGACCTCGAATTCCGCACGATCCCGCCGTTCATCCGGGACGGGATCAACCGCTATCTGGCCGCCCGGCCCGCCTGAGCACCCCGCCCTTCGGAGGCGGAGCAAAGGTGAGGGGCTGTCGGCGGCCCCTCACCTCACAAAAGGGAACCCCGTCATGAAGCTCACCGTCGTCGGCTGCGGCTACCTCGGCGCCACCCACGCGGCCTGCATGGCCGAACTCGGCCACGAAGTCCTCGGCATGGACTGCGACATCGACAAGGTCACCGCCCTGGGCTCCGGCAAGGCCCCGTTCTTCGAACGCGGCCTCGACGACCTCCTCACCAAGCACACCAAGAGCGGCCGGCTGCGGTTCACCGCCTCCTACGCCGAGGCCGCCGCCTTCGGCGATCTGCACTTCATCGGCGTAGGCACCCCGCAGCAGCCCGGCGAGCACGCCTACGACCTCACCCACCTGTTCACCGCCGTCCGCCAGCTCGCCCCCCGCCTCAAACACCCGGCGGTCATCGCGGTGAAGTCGACCGTCCCGGTCGGCACCGCACCCCGCGTCCGTGATCTCCTGCACGCATACGCGCCCGCCGGGGACGCTGTCGAGGTCGCCTGGAACCCGGAGTTCCTGCGCGAGTCGTTCGCCGTCGAGGACACCCTCCGTCCCGACCGCCTCGTCCTCGGCTTCGCCACCGAGCACTCCCGGGCCGAGACGGTGCTGCGGCAGTGCTTCGAGAAGATCATCAAGGCGGGGACGCCGACGATCGTCACCGACTGGGCCACCGCCGAACTCGCCAAAGCCTCCGCGAACGCCTTTCTCGCCACGAAGATCTCCTTCATCAACGCCATCGCCGAGGTCTGCGAGGCATCCGGCGCCGACGTCGGCCGGCTCGCCGACATCCTCGGCCACGACACACGGATCGGCCGGCGCGGGATGCGTCCCGGCCTCGGCTTCGGCGGCGGCTGCCTGCCCAAGGACATCCGCGGGTTCATGGCCCGCGCCGGCGAACTCGGCGCCGGCCAGGCCCTGACGATCCTCCGCGAGGTGGACGCGATCAACAACCGGCGCCGCGAGCGCATGGTCGACCTCGCCCGCGAACAGGTCAGCGGCAACCTCAGCGGCAAGCGGATCACCGTCTGGGGCGCCGCCTTCAAGCCCGACACCGACGACATCCGTGACTCGCCCGCCCTCGCCGTCGCGCAGAAGCTCCACGAACTCGGCGCCACCGTCACCGTCACCGACCCCCAAGCCCTCGACAACGCCCGCAAGCTCCACCCCGAACTCGACTACGTCGACGACCCCATCGCCGCCGTCCAGGACACCGACCTACTCCTGCACCTCACCGAGTGGCCGCACTACTCCCACGTCGATCCACACCGCCTCGCCGCCCGCGCCGCAGTCCTGAAGGTCATCGACGGCCGCGGCACCCTCAACCCCGCCCTCTGGCGCGAAGCCGGCTGGACCTTCCGCGCCCTCGGCCGCCCTTGAATCCGTCACCACCGTCTGCGGGCCCGGCCAGGGAAAGCAGGGAGCACTCCGTTGACCGGGCCGGGGCCCAGCAGAGTGAACGACCGGCGCACGCTGACGAGAACGCGACGTGGGGGCCACGGTTCGTTGGCCGTATGTCACCACCACTGCGACGACCGGCGCCCTGGAACGCAACGCCCCGCCCTCCTGAAGGCGCATGGCTGGAGCGAGACCGGGTGGGCTGCACAACGCACCCGCCAGTGCGCCGGTCTCCGGTGCCCCGAGGGTTCGAATCCCTTGCCGTAGCCTCGTGCGCACCTCTTTCCGACGCCCTGGCCCTGTAAATCAGCGCTGGGCCCACCCGTATGGCGTAGGCTGGGCGTACCGACGCGGGGTGGAGCAGCTCGGTAGCTCGCTGGGCTCATAACCCAGAGGTCGCAGGTTCAAATCCTGTCCCCGCTACAAAGGTTCGGCCCCCTCGACGCCTGTCGAGGGGGCCGAACGCGTGTGGTACTGAAGCTACGGATCGCTGAGGAATGGATCACCTCGCCGCGCCTTGGGTCCGCCTCCTCAGCAACTTCCGCTCTCCGCTGGCCTCCTCCGCCAGCATGACCGGCACACGGCTGGCTGCTGCTCGCCGGTGTCCTCGAGAAGCAGCGCCCTGTCCTGTACTCCCGGCTGTCCGTGTGAACGGCACGGCGTGTTTGCTGCCCTGGCTCCGCGAGGGGTCTAGAAGAGGAAGCCGACGTTGGGCCACCGGCGCGGCACGGTAGGAGGAGGCAGGGTATGGGCCTGTGGCATGAGGAACCCGGAGCCCGGGCGTGGCGGGAGGCAGCCGACGCAGCAGATCGGCTGCGAGGACCGGGGGCATCGGTTACGGACCCCTGTGAGCCGCCCTACTGCCTTGGGATCTTTAGCGTCACGCCGAGCCACGTCTTCGAAAGGCAGCCCGTCAGCCACCTTCACACTGCAACCGCGTTTCGCACTTCCCTGTCTGAAGACCCGCCCTACCTTTCGTGCATGGTGGATGGCTGGTACGGCTTGGCCTCCAGGTGGTCGATCCGCTCGGCACACTGCCGCAGCCCATCCGACCTCGTCGTGCAGGTGCTCGGCGAGGCTCGCGCGCGGCCGGCCTGTTCCTCGTCGTCGCTGCCGTCCGGGTCCTCCGGGGTCGGCCAGTTCGCGGCGCGCAGCTGGCCGAGCGCGGCAATCGAGGGCCTCAAGGTCAGCGTCCATAGTGAGCTGCTGCACCCAGGTGGCGACAACCCGGCCGCCTCAACGATCTCCGCAAGGGCGGTAAGTCACACGGTGAGTCCACTTGCCGCCCCACCGTGGCAGGCTCCACCAAGGCCGCAGGAAGGCGCTATGACAGTGAGGACGGCCGGCGGGGCGGGGGGAGCGCAGAGAGCAGTTCCCACAGCGGGCGCGAACCCGCAGCCCAGGAACCGAGCAGCTGACGGTCGACGAGGTGCAGCCGTTGCTGACGGGCGAAGGTACGGCCGGGCTGGGTGATCCTGCCGTTGGTCACCATCACCACGACATCCGCCTTGTGGACCGGGCGCCCCGTTCCGTTGAGCACCTGCAGTTCCGGGGTGCCCACGGCGGCGCCCCGCTCACCGTGGCGGCGATGCTTGCACTGGATCACCCACCGCCGCCCCTGCGGATCGGTCGCCTTCACGTCCGCACCCAGGTCTCCCTGGCCGCCGACCTGAACGGCGTCGGCACAGCCGTCCCGGCGCATCAGGTCCCGGATAGCGTATTCGAACTGCCGGTGGGACAAGCCGTCCATCTGTGCCAGCCCGTAGCGCAAAGCGCGCGCCTGGATCTGCCTCCACTGCTCGCGTTGCGCCCGCTGCTGCCACCAGGCGATGCCGCCCAGAACAGCGACGACGGCCGCGACAAGCAACACCCACCAGTGCGCGAGCAGCCAGTTGACCACCGTCACCACCAGACCGACGGCCGCCACCACGACCACGCACAGGACGACGAACTGCGTTTCCTGCTGCTGCCTGCGCCGACGGCTGGGCCGCCGTGCGGGCCGCCGCCGGGCCGGCGGGCGCCGCGTCATCGCTCACCGGCCAGGGCGGAGAGGTCGATCGGATACGACACGCTCGGCGTGGGCGCCGCCCGCCGCAACGCGGGCATGTCGAACTTGACCGGGTACGACACCGTCGGCCGCGGCACGGCTGTCTTCGGTGCGCTGTTGGTGGAGTGCTCGAAGAGAATCGGATAGGTCACAGGCGGTTCGGGCGGCGTGCTGTCCGCTTCGGTTGACGTTGAGGCGTTGCCGATGCCGAGCACGGCCAGGCCGAAGGCGGCGAAGATGGTCATCTCCCGGCGCGCGCCCGGCGCCCATCGGGAGTGTCCGCGTACTGGCGTTCCGTCGGAGCGCACGTACGGGCGGACAAGGGCATGTGGTCCTCCAGCTGACGGCGGGTTTCCCTATCGCAGTCATGTTGGAGCCCAGCACTGACAGTCGATCAGCCGAATGCACTCAACAGCCCTTACTTCAGGGTGAGTTCAGGCCACACAGCGCGGGTCCTGCAAGATATTTACCTCCCTGGAGCCCTGTCCGGGACTGGGGGCACTGTCGTCTGGCACGTCTGCTGCGGGCCAGCAGGATTGCCGTTTGATCAGGCAGTCCAGTCACCTGCGACCTCTACGCAGTCGGCTGCCGCGCCGGTGGCACGACAAGCCGTGTATCCACACGTACGAAGGCGGAATCGGCCATTTCCGGGAGCTGCTGCCGTGATACTGCGGAAAGTGGACCAAAGCGGGCAGGAACAGGAGGTGGCCCTGGCCCTCAGACGCTGATCGCGGTCCCATGCGGCCGTGCGGCCGGGGCGCGGAACCGCGCGCCCCGGCCGTTCTGTCCGAGCCGGGTGACCCCGCGATCGTAGGAGTGAACGGAATTGAGGAGCATGAATCGCGCTTGGCGAACGGGGCGGAGGAAGAGCCGGAGCAGTGGGACGAAGCGGCTTCGTCAGAAGGCGGTCTTCGTGTCGCTGCGGATATCACCGTGGGTCGGCGCGGGTTCAGTCAGGCTCACTCGCGTTTTGCGGCGCCAGGGGCGGGCGTAGCGCAGTGCCACGTGGATGTCCTGGTCGGTTGCGTCGAGTTCGATGTCTGTGACGGCCAGAGCGGGGCGGTTGTCGTCTGGGCAGCGCGCGAGCCACCGCCCTCCGGGCGCCACGATCCCCGAGGGCACGGTGGCGCTGTACTGGGCGGGGATGGCGTAGCCGATCCAGTAGCCGTACAGAGCGGCGTAGGCCTGGGCGATGACGGCTCGCATGGGGTCGTCGACCATCACCGACAGCAGGAGGCAGTTGATGTCCAGGAGTTCGTACTCTGCGAACAGTTCGGGAAAGTGCGCCTCGATGCACAGCGCCACACCGAAGCGGATGCCGTCGATCTCGAAAACAGTGGGGGCGGTCCCCGGCGTGTACATGTAGGTGGCCTCGGTGTGTGACAGCAGTCGCTTGTCGTAGCGGGTGACGAGCTGTCCGGTGTCGGAGACCACGTAGAGGCTGTTGTGCGGCCGGTTCGGCGCAGTGAGGGGATGGATCGAGCCGAACGCTGCCCACAGCCCGAGTTCACCGGCAAGGGCGGCGATCTTCTCGCCTTCCTGACGCAGGATGTTCCAGGGGACCCGGTCCAGTCCGATTCAGCGACGGTGTCAGGGCCTGCGGAGGACATCACGTATTTAGACGTCGTCTCATTTGGTGAGTCGGCGGTAGCAAATGAGGGTGCAGGCGATGGCGGTGAAGGCCAGGAAGTGTTCGGCCTTGCGCTCGTAGCGGCGGTGGAGCCGACGGCAGCCTGCGAGCCAGGCCATGGTGCGCTCGATCGTCCAGCGGTGGCGGCCCAGCCGTGTGGAGGATTCGATGCCCTTGCATGCGATGCGGTGGGTGATGCCGCGCTTGCGCAGCCATCGGCGCAAGTGGTCGTAGTCGTAGCCCTTGTCGGCGTGCAGCTTGGCGGGCTTACGTCGGCGTGGGCCGCGGCGGGAGCGGATCGGCGGGATCCCGCGCACGAGTGGCTCCAGCGCCTGGCTGTCGTGCAGGTTGGCGCCGGAGATACCGACGGAGAGGGGTAAACCGGTCCGCTCCGTGATCAGGTGGATCTTCGAGCCTTTCTTGCCCCGGTCGACAGGATTCGGACCTGTCAGATCCCCCCTTTCAGTGCCCGCATATTCACGGAGTCGATCGCGCACCTCGACCAGTCCAGGTCCCCGCGGGCGCCGAGTTCGTCCAGGACCAGGCGGTGCAGCTTGGCCCAGACCCGGGCCCGGCTCCACTCGCCGAACCGACGGTGCGCGGTCGGCCCCGACGGGCCGAACGACGGCGGCAGCTGCTTCCAGGTGCACCCTGACGTGGCCACGAACACGATCGCGGCCAGCACCTCACGATCCCCGTACCGCCGCCGACCACCGCCCTGAGGCCGCGTCGGAGCGGGCGGCACCACCCGCTCGAACAACTCCCACAACTCATCCGGCACCAGACGCTCCACGATGTCCACGAACGCAGACTACCGACCGAGCCAAATGAGACGTCCTCTTACTGGGGTAGGTGATCGCTCCTTCCGGGAACTGCACCAGCCGGGCACCGACCTGGCTCGCTGCGCGCATCAGGCTGCGGATCTCCGCTCCGCTCGTGCGCAGGTTCTGCGGATCAGTCGGGTCCTGTGGAACGGTGCTCTGAGCGACCGCCAACCGTAGTGTCCTCGCCACATGCGGACAGTAAGGGACGGGGCGGCACACGCCGTCACGGCGCGGCGCTCTTCTCGGAGTTGCGGGATCTCGCTTGCTCCAGGGCCGTCATGCGGGCAGCTGGGCCAGAGATGTCCTCCATGATGCCGTGCTCGAGCCGGTGGCTGCAGGGCGCGGCACGAGCCCGGCGGTCTCCGCTTCGCCCGAGAACCTTTGTCGGCGGATTCCCAGAGAAGGGGCCGGCCCGGGGGGTGGTGGCGGTTACAGGCCGAGTTCGGTGAGCAGCGCCTGGCGCTGCGGGCTGAGGCGGGAACGGCGTCGACGCAGGTTGCTCAGCCACTGCCCCAGACGTACGGGCTCGTCCCCAAGGTTCTCGATGTGGCGCTGGGGAACGTCGAGGTGCCCTTCCCGTTCGTGGAAGGCCCGTGCTGCGGCCAGTCCGCGCTGGAAGGCACGCTCGCGTACCGGCATCCGGGTGCCGTCTGGCGAGACGTCCGTGGTTTGCGGCAGGCCGCTGCCGAGTTCCTTGAGGAGCTGGTGCTGTCCGGGGTGAAGACGGTCGGCCTGGGTGCGCTGGGCCTTGAGCCACTCCCCCGCTCGCGCGGCGTTCTCGGCCTGCTCAAGTCCGAGGCGGGCGGCGTGATAGGCACGCTGCCAGGTTGTCGGCCAGGGGGGATTCCACCACTGGTCCAGAGCGGTGAGGGCGGACATTCGCTGCGGGGTGAGGTTGCGGGCGCGGGTGCGTTGGCTGGCCAGCCAGCGGCCGAGAGGGAAGCCGTCGTGGATCTCGTCGACGGGGGCGGCGAGGTGGCCGTGGCTGGCGGCGTATGCGGTGGCATGGGCGAGGCCTCGTTCGAACGCCTGCTGGCGGGGGTTCCAGATGATGCCGAGGCGTTCGAGCGCTTGGCCGCGCGCCGGGTCGAGGGTGCCGGTGGTGTGCAGGTGGCGTTGCCAGGTGAGCCAGCGGCCCAGCGGGGAGCCGGCGGGGTCCTCGTAGGCCTGAGGGACGTCGAGGTGGTGGTGGGTGCGGTGGTAGCGGCGGGCGGCTTTCAGGCCGCTGCGCCATTCGGCGCTCTTGGGCGCCAGGACCCGCAGGGACAGGGCGAGGGCGACTTCTTCCGCCTGGGCGGGCCGGTCGAAGTGGAGCCAGGCCTCGGGGTCTTCGGTGGGCATGGTGGGGCGGTGCGTGCGAGGGTCGGCAAGGCGTGCCTCGAGGCGGTTGTCGTGGGCACGCAGGGCCTGGATGGTGCGCCACAGGGGGGTGTAGGCGTCGGCGCCGAGGAGGTCGTCGGGGTCTTCCTCGGGGGTGAGGTAGACGGGGACGACGAGGGTGGCCTTCTTGCCGGCGCCGGGTTGCTGGCGCAGGGCGCGGCCGACGGCCTGGACGGTGTCGACGGGGCTGTTCTTGGGGTCGGCGAAGACGACGGCGTCGATGGCGGGCACGTCGATGCCCTCCCCCAGCACACGGGCGTTGGACAATACGGCCGGGGTGTCGGGGGTGGTGTGGGAGGCGAACTCGAGCAGCAGGCGGCGACGGACCTGAGGGGCGTGGCGGCCGCTGATCCAGTCTGCCCACAGGCTTTCGGGCCGCAGGTGGGCGGGGAGCGTGGCGGCGGTGTCGTTGAGGGTGGTGGCGAAGGCGCGGGCGTCGGCGACACGGTGGTGGAAGGTGAGGACGCGGCGCAGTTTGTGGTCGTGGATGGCGCGCAGGGCAGCGACCTGGCGGCCAGCCAGGCGCAGTCCGTCGACGCCGGCGCCGGGTCCGGTGGCGAGCCAGTCGCGCAGGTCTTCGTCGGTGACGACGGGGACGAGGATCTGGTAGTCGGCGAGCAGTCCGAGGTCGATGGCGTCGGAGAGGGTGAGCCGGTAGGCGACGGGGCCGAAGAGGTTTTCGTCGTCCATGGAGGCCACCGTGTCTGCGTCTTCGTCCTGGCTGTCGTCGGGGTCCCAGACGCGGGGGGTGGCGGTCAGGTAGAGGCGGCGGTCGGCGGGGACCTGGTCGTCGTGGTGGACGGCGGCCCAGGACTTGCCCAGGCGGCCGGCGGTGCGGTGGGCCTCGTCGACGACCACCAGGTCCCAGGGGGGCAGGTGGTGGTCGCGGTGGGCGGTGACCACGGCGGGCAGGGAGGCGTAGGTGGCATACGCGGTGACCGGGCCGGGCCGGGAAGCGGTGATGAGCGCGGAAAGTTCCCCCGGGTCGGTGGTGAGGGGGACGTCGGCGCCGAGCGGTTCGTGGTCGAGGGCCTGGCGTTGGGAGCACACGGCAATGGCGGTGCCTTTGCGGCCGGCCAGGCGCCAGGACCGGATCGTCTGCGACAGCAGGTCCAGCGTCGGCAGCAGTACCAGGACCCGTCCACGTGGGGCGACGCGGGCGGTGGTGCGCGCGGCGATCAGGGTCTTGCCCGTGCCGCAGGCCGCGATGACGCTCGCGCGGGGGTGCTGGGCCAGGGTCCGGGTGGCTGCGGCGACCGCTTCCTTCTGGTGGGGCCGGAGTTCGATGTCAGCTTTCGGCATGCTCTCCTGCCGTGGGGACGCGGGTGACGAGGTGTCTGTCGGGCTCTTCTGCGGCCATCATCCTCTCTGCGCTGATGCCGCAGGCTAGCTGTTGGCTTGCTTCAGGCCTGTGTGGACGGGGGGGAGAAGAGGTCCGGCAGGGGCTCGCTGCCGTAGGAAACGAGCCCGGTGCGGCATGGGCGGCCAGGGTCATAGGTCGGTGGAGACCAACGGCCGCAGTGTGGAGCCGTTGCGGTGTTTCATCACGCTGAGCTGGCTGGGGATGCGGCGTCCGAGTTCGGCGACGTGGCTGACGATCCCGACCGCCCGGTTACCGGCGCGCAGCTGGTCGAGGACGTCCATCACATCCTGCAGGTTCTGCTCGTCGAGGCTGCCGAAGCCTTCGTCGATGAACAGGGTTCCCAAGGGGCGGCCGCTGGCTTCCTGGGTGACCACGTCGGCCAGACCGAGGGCCAGGGCGAGAGACGCGGTGAAGGTTTCGCCGCCGGACAGGGTGGAGGTCTCGCGTTCCGTACCAGTCCAGTTGTCCAGGATCCGTAGGCCCAGTCCTGCCTTGAGACGGCCGCGTCGGCCGGCGTCCTTCTCGTCGCTGTGCACGAGGAGGTAGCGGTCCGAGGTCATGGCCTGCAGCCGGATGTTGGCTGCGTCGGCGATCTCTTCGAGGCGGGCGGCTAGGACGTACGCCTCCAGTTCCATGCTGAGTGTGTTGGCCGCGGTAGTGGCCGAGGCGATGCCTGCCACGCGGTCGGCCAGGGCGCAGCGGGCCTGCAGGGGTTCGAGTTCGGCCAGGCGGGTTTCAAGATCGGCGACGAGTGCGGTCAGGGCGGCGAAGCGGTCTCGGGCTTGCTGGGATGCGCCTGCGGTGTTCTTCATGCGTGTTTCGGCTTGCAGGAGCGCGTCGCTGGCGGCTTGCGGGTCTGCAGGTGGCTGGGCGCTGGCCTCGAGCAGGTGGGGCGTGTTCAAGGTGTCGGTGACAATGGCGTTGTCCTTGTCCCACTGCTGGAGTTCCTCGCGCCACTGTTGCAGGAGTGCGGCGGGTTGCAGTGCGGCGGCGGCTTTTTCGCGTGTGGGGAATCCTGCGTCCTGGGCTGCATCGTCGGCGGTGGTGAGGGCGTCGCGGTGGCGGTCGGCTGCGGTGGCTGTGGTTTGCGCGGCGTCGATGGCGGCTGTGAGGTGTTCTGCGGCACGGGTGAGCTCGGTCATGCAGTCGCCCAGAGTGGTGGCGGTGCCGCGTGCGGCATCCAGGGCGAGGGCGATGGTGTGCTGCTGCTGTGCCAGGGCTTTGTGGCGTGTCCTGCATTCGGTCAGGCGGTCCTTGGCCTCCTGGCTCTGGTGGGCGCGGGTGTCGCACTCGTGTTGGAGCCGGGCCAGTTCTTCCTGGGCGGAGGGCAGTTCGCCGGCCTGGTCGCAGGCGGTCTGGTGGGCTGTGCGAGCGGCCTGAAGTTGGAGCTCAAGTTGGTCGGGCGGGGTTGATCCGGCTGTTCCGAGCGCCTGTGCGTGCTGCTCGGCGAGGTCGCTGCGGGCGCGGCTGGCCTGGCTGTGCGTGGCCTCGGCCCGTTCGTGGACAGTGCGGGCCTTCTCCTCGTCTTCGCGCGTGGGCTGGTCTGGCCGCAGCTGGGCCGGGGCTGGGTGGACGGCTGAGCCGCACACCGAGCATGCTTCTCCGTCCGTGAGTTCGGCGGCCAGTTCACCGGCCATGCCGTCCAGGCGGCGTTCGCGCAGGTCGAGCCAGTCCTTCTTGGCGTGCAAGGCCTCCGCTTCACGTTTGGTCTCGGTCTCATCGGCTGTGGCCAGCCGGGCGGCGAGACTGTCGCGCGTGCGGGCTGCTGTGAGCTGTGTGTCCAGGGCCTGGATGTCTCGCTCGAGTTGGGGGATCTGGTCGGCTGCCTTGGCCATGGCCTCCACGCGGCCGGTGTGCTCGGTCTGCAGGGCGGGCCATTCCTCCAGCCACTGTGCGGCCTCGTCTTGGTCGGCTTGCGCCTGCTCTTCCTTCTTGTTCAGCTCGCTCATCTGGGCGCCGAGTTGGGTGTGGCGTTCCTCGTCCGGCAGAAGACCTTGGAGGCGGCCTCGCTCGGCGTGGTGCTGTTCGAGGGCCAGCTGCAGCTGAGGAATCTCGGCGTGAGTGTGGGCGGCTGACAGCAGCGTGCGGGCGGTGTCTTCTGCGGTCTGGGCCTTTCGGAGTGCGAGTGCGCTGCGTTCAAGGCCATCCAGCAAAGGGCGCAGTGATTCGGCGCGTTGGCCTCTCTCGAGCAGTTCGCGCAGTCGGGGGTGATCGGCGGCTTTCTGGTCGAGGGCTGCGCGCTTTACGAGGGCTTGGCTGTGCTGGCGCTGGTGGGTGTCGAGGTCGGCGGCGCGCCGGTGGTCCTGCTTGGCCCTCTGGTGGGCTTCGTCGCTGCGCTCCTCGTCTGTCAGGGCGGCGGTCTGGGCAGCGTGGGCGCGGGTGAGCAGGTCCTGGGCCCAGGAGTGAGCGGCGGTGGGGTGCTCGGCGTCGGGGCGGACGAGCCGGTTCGAGGCGGTGTCGGCCTCCTGGAGGGCGGGTCCGGCTTCTTGATCGATGCGTTCGCTGAGCTGCTGTACTGCTGTGGCGACTTCGTCGAGGTCTTTTTTCGTGGTCTTGCTGCGCGTGGTGAGCCAGGTCTGCAGTTCTTGGAAACGGCTGGTGTCAAAGAGCCTGCGCAACAGGGTGGCGCGGTCTTTGGCGTCGGCCCGTAGGAATTTCGCGAAGTCTCCCTGCGGCAGGAGGACGACCTGGCAGAACTGTTCTTTGGACAGTCCCAGCGCCGCCTCGATCTCTCGGCTGGCGTCTTCGTGTCTGGCGCTGACCGGCTCCCAGGCGGCGGAGCCGTCCGCGGTGCCGGTCTGTTCGTGCAGTTGGACGGTGGCTTCGGCGGTGGCGGTGCCGGTTTTGGCACGTGCGCTGGGATAGGTCTGCTTGGGCGTCCGTGTGATCCTCAGGCGGCGTCCGGCTGCGGTGAACTCGAGGACGACCCTGGTGCGTGCGTCTACGGGGGCATGGTCGCTGCGCAGCCGGTGGGTCGGGCGGATGCCGGGCACGGTGCCGTAGAGGGCGAAGCAGACGGCGTCCAGAATGCTGGTCTTCCCCGCGCCGGTGTCGCCGCGCAGCAGGAACAGGCCCGCGCTGGTCAGGGCATCGAAGTCGACGTCTTCGGTGCGGGCGAACGGGCCGAATGCCTGGACGGTCAAACGGTGGAGATACATCAGCTGGCCTCTCGCGCGGCGGCTTGGGTGCGGACGCTTTCCAGTCCCTCGTGCAGCAAGTCCTGCTCCGCGCGGGTGGCCGGGATACCGCTGACGTGGTGGAGGAAACCCAGGGTGATCTCGTGGTCGGTGCGGCCCTGAACACGGGAGCGGTAGGACTCGCCCCCGGGCTGACGCTCGTGAGAGAAGCTCAACTTCAAAGCGTGGGGGAAGCGTTGCTGCAGGCGCTCCATGGCCATATGCGGCCGGCCCGGATCGGTGAGAGTGATGTGCAGCCAGCACGTCTCGTACTCGGTGTACTCGGGGCTGGTCAGCAGGTCCTGCAGGGTGCCGGTCATCTGGCGCAGGCGGCGCGGGACAGGGCAGAGGATCTTGCGTGCCGTGATGGCGGCGTCGGCGCCCAGGTCGACCAGCCACATGGCCTTGGGGTGCTCTGCTTCAGAAAAGGAGTAGGCCAGCGGGGATCCGCTGTAGCGGATGCGCTCGCTGATCTTCTGGCAGCGGTGCAGGTGCCCCAGCGCCACGTAGTCCACCCCGGTGAAGACTGAGGCGGAGACGGAGGGAACGCCGCCGGCGGTGATGTCGCGCTCGCTTTCGCTGGTGTCCGCGCCGGTGACGAACGCGTGGGCGAGGACCACTGATCGGGTGCCGGAAGGCTGGGCTGCCAGGTCGGCCCGGACCTGGTCCATGGCCGCGCTGAGTACCGCATGATGGCTGGCGCCTTCTGCGCCGAAGTGGGCGTGGACGAGGCCGGGTTCGAGGTAGGGAAGGCCGTAGAAGGCCACGGGTCCGTGGTTGTCCTGCAGGACGACCGGACGGGCGCAGTCCTCTACGCCGGTGCGCAGATGGATCCCGGCGGGCTCGATCAGACGGGCGTTGACCCCCAGTCGGCGGGGGGAGTCGTGGTTGCCGCTGATCATGACGAGCGGGACCCGAAGGGCGGCGAGTTCTTCGAGGACCCATTTGAACAGGTCTATCGCGTCCAGCGGTGGGATGGCGCGGTCGAAGACGTCGCCCGCGACGGCGACAGCCTCGACGTGTTCTCGCCGCACCGTGTCCAGCAGATGCTCCAGGAAGGCGCGTTGCTCAGCGAGCAGCGGGAATCGGTACAGCTGGCGGCCCAGGTGCCAGTCCGAGGTGTGCAGGATCCTCATGAGCACAGACCGTAACCACAGCGGTAGTAGATGCGGGTGGTTTTCCAGATAAACGGTCTTGTTTGGGGTGACATCGTGACAGGCGAGGGAAACGTTTCCTCGATTGCCCGGCCCCGCTCGCAGGGTGATTGTCAGTGGCAGGAGGCAAGATAAGCAGTGGGGGAGGAGGATGTGATGTCGTTATCGCGTTCTGCCAGGTCTGAACACGCTGTGGCCCGGGGGGGTGCCGCTGGTGCGCAATCGAGGCCCGCGGCCACGGCCGCCAATGGCTTCCGGAGGTTGGCTGGCATGCCTGGGTGGCGCCGACCGCCGAGCAGCTTACTGACTTCGGCGTATTAGGGTCCGTCCGGTCTATCGAGAGCGAGGCCGGTCCCGGCGAGAAACCCGCCGAGGATGCTGTGCCGGTACTGCAGTGCCTTGAGCCGCCTGCGGACCAGGGTCTCCAGTCTGCACGGGCTGAGTGCCCGGCTGTGCGACGACGTCGAGGCCCTGGACAGCTACCTTCCGCCGCACGTGGCGGAGTTGGCGCGGAAGGTCGCCGAGGTGTTGGAGGAGCCGCAGCCGGCACCTGTGTAACGGCGGGGTCGTGGCATCGTTTGCCATGGGGCCGTAGGGGGGCCTCAGGGTGTTCCTGTCGACATGAAGTCGAGGCGCGCGAAGCTCACCGCCGACATGCTCCAGGCGCTGGCGGCCCTCGGGCCGAAGTGGGCGGCGGCGTAGCCGCGTGGGATGCTGTACGAGGGTCCGTGCCGGACGCAGTCGGCACGGACCCTCTGCGTTGGTGCCTCAAGCGGCTGCTTCAGCCTCCGGTCCCGTAAGCTCCGTGCTTCTGCTGAAGCGCCGGGTCCTCCGGGATTTCCACCGGTCCCACCTCGTTCTTCTCCAACTCGGAAGACTTGAGGAGGCCAGCCTCGAACTTCTCCCCCTTCTCCTGTTCCATTTCGTCCAGCACCCTGATACACGAGGCAACCCCACCCGCGACGGGAACCTGTTCAGCGAAATCCCAAGCTAGCTCGTAGTACTGCCCGGTGGCCCAATCCTTACCGATAACCAGGCCATCGACAGCGGTGCCGATATCTTGGAGGACCTGCACTGTCCCATTGGCCTTGAAAATCTTCAGCACCTTGCCGACCTTGAAAATACCTCCCGTCGCGCAGTTCAGCCCCGCCTGCTGCACCGGAGTCAACTTGTTGTAGCGATCTATCAAGATCTCGATGAGACCCTGGCCAGTCTCGTGCGTGCGATTCGTCTCATCGGTCTGCGTGCCAGGCTGGTTGCCTGCCGGATCCCGCTCCTTCGGATCCCCCTTCTCCGGGTCGGTCTCGCCGGTGCCGATTAGAAGCGACTCTAGAATTCCTGTGAGCTGATCCCGCTCCTTCATCAGCGTCTTCGGGTCGTTAATCTTCGACACCGCGCCGAGCAGCGGCCCCAGAATTCCGATGAGCTTCTTCCGCACCTCTGGAGGCGTCTTCGGGTGATTGATCAGCTTAAGCGTGCCACCCACCGGCTCCAAGAACTTCGTGAGATATTTCCGCACCTCCGGCGGCGTTTTGGTGTCTTCGATTAGCTCCAATGCGACGGTCACCTGCTGCACGGACTGCGCGAGCGTGACCCGCTCCTCCAACGACGTTTTCGGGTCTTCAATTACCTTCAGTGTGGTATTCAGCTGCTCTACGGTCCCCTGCACCTCGTCAGGGACCTCCTGCTGTTCCGGCAGCTCCTCTACTTCCCTGTTCAGCTCCGGCGTGAGCTCATCCAGTTCCTCCCGTTGCTCTGCCGGGTCAGCCGACGGGCCAGCCGGAGTCGGGGCAGCCGACGGGTCAGGTGTCTGCGCCGAAGGCTCAGAGGGAGAAGGCTCAGCCGGAGCAACAGACTCAGCGGGAGCAGACGGCTCAGCCGGAGCAGACGGCTCAATGGGAGCAACAGGCTCAGGGGGAGCAGAAGGCTCAATCGGAGCAGCTGGATCAGGCTCAGCAGGAGCAACAGGAGAAGCAGGCTCAGTCGGCTCAACGGGAGCAGCCGGAGCAGGGGGTTCCGGCTCCTGGGCTGCTGCCTTGGTCGATACCCCTGCAAGCGGCTGAGAGGCTGCCATGGCGGTTGTGGCCCCTGCAGAGACGAGGAGCCCACTGGTAATGCAGGATGCGCAGATAAGCCGAGTAGTTCTCCGCCGGAGTGCCGTAATCATAGTGATCTCCCTCAGATGTCGACTCCTTCCGGAGTCACGTGAGACCACCCTTACTCTGTGGCGAGCGAGAGAAAATCCACGAACTTTCGTGTCTTGACATCGGCCCGGGAACCGTAATAATTGCGGCCCTGCTGAGAACGGGCCCTCGAGTTGGCACTGCGAGGTGCCGAGGGGACCCGCTATTACTGGCATGGTGATCAGAGGTCGCTGCGGGCAGCAGGGTCGAGGTTGATGCCAAATTGTGGTCGGCGTTGAAGGCGCCGCCCTTGGCGGCGGGGGCTCGGCCGACGACCCGGCACAGCACCGCTCCGGCTCACCCGAGCAGCAGCTGTGGCGGGCAGCCGCTGCGACGCTCACCGACAAGCCAAAACCTCCGGCCCGCCTGCAGCATGGCGCGCGTTGCGCCTCGCAATGGCGGTCATACATCCGCCTGGCGGAGCGCGATACGGAACGAGCTCAGTCACCTGGTGTGGGTACGGCTGAGCCGGGCGGGAGCTTCTGGCCCTCTTCCGGCATCACCAGCAGGCACATCACATAGCGGAAGCCCTTGTTCCAGGTGTCCTCGGCGTCGATCCACGCCCACAGATCACGAGTGGGGCTCGTGTAGGACCCATACCGCTTGGTGCACAGCTCGTAATAGATGGGATTTCCAGGTTCGAACTTCACATCTTCAGGCGCCCTGACGTAGCCCAAGCCCTGCATCTCATGTGGTTTGTTGCAGTCCACAAGCGTGAAGGCAAAGTCATGCTCTGCCAGTTTCTTCGTGTCGATACAGTCGCCGATTGAGCTGTTCTCGATGGCGACACCGTCGCCGTGCTTCCGGTAGTCCCCCACCGGGCCGTAGAGGCTGACGGTCTTTCCGAAGATCAGACAGGCAGTGTTCCGCACGCCGTTGTCCCAGCCAGCCTCGCTGGGTGTCAGCGCGTAGGACTGGACATCGGCCATCTTGCGCACCGTGTCCCGCAAGAGGCCCGTACAGATCCCCGGGCCGTCGGCCCTCGCATCGGCCAGGGACGTGGTCGCGTTCACGTCCAGCACCTGGCCGTCCGGGTACGCCTTGCAGTCCACGATTTTCAGTCTGGGCTGGTCTTTGAACCTTCCCTCGGGCCAGGAGGCGTGGACACAGTCCCCGGGTTTCAGCTGGCGGGTCAGTCCGACCTCGTCGCCGTAAGGCAGCGCCTTGCCGTTGTCAGCGGTCTTGTCGTTGAGCAATGTGAGGCCCGCCCAGATCCCGCCGCCGATGAGCAGCAGGGCGGCCGCGATGGCCCCCAGGACCCGGGGTGAAGGAATCTTGGGCCGCCAGGAATGCCGCCGCTGTGGCAGTGCGCCGCCCTCGGCTGCGGGGCCTTCTTCGGCAGACGGTGCGGCAGGAGGTGGCCGCAAGACTGAGGGCTCCGGCAACGGCGTCGTCTCTACTGCCGGGAGCGCCGGCTTCTGTACCCGGGGAGCCTCCCCTGGCGTGGCGGCCAGCTCGGCGAGCTTACGCGCCGCTTCGTCGCTCCCCATCCGCTGTGCCGGGTCTTTGGCCATCAGGCCAGCCAGGACAGGCCCCAGGTCCCCTGCCCGGCTCGGGGGCGGGGGCTCTTCGAAGAGCAAGGCTGTCAGCGTCTCATAGGGCGTGGGGCGGTCGAATGGTCCGCTGCCCTCGACGGCGTAGTACAGGGTGGCGCCGAGGGAAAACAGGTCGGATGCCGGGCTTGGTGCCACTCCGCGGGAGCGCTCCGGTGCCAGGAACCCTGGGGTTCCGATGAACCCAGATGTTCCGGTCAGCCGGGTCTCGCCGGAGTCGGGCTGCAGTGAGATGCCGTAGTCGGTCAGCAACACCTGCCCGCCTTCACCATGGCCCGGCGCCTCCGGGGGCCCTCCGGCCAGCAGGATGTTGGCCGGCTTGACGTCCCGGTGCAGAATCCCGGCCCGATGACCAGCCATCAACGCTTCCAGCACGGCCAGACCGATACGCGCCGTCTCTGCAGGCGACAGTGGGCCGTACTCCCGCACCAGCTCGACAAGATCCTTCGCTCCGGGCACGAACCCCATGACGATCCAGGGCAGGCCGTGCTCTTCGACGACATCATGCACGGTGGCCACATGCGGGTGACTGCGCAGCCGGGCAGCGTGCCGGGCCTCGACTCGGGCCCGAGCGATGCGAGCGCTCAATTCCTCATCCGGGATCCCCACCGGGAGGGCGAGTTCCTTGAGTGCCACCTCACACTCGAGCGTTTGGTCATAGGCGAGCCACACCCGCCCCATCCCCCCGGCACCCAGCTTGCGCAGCAGCCGGTACCGCCCCGCTACCAGGCGTTCGGCACCGTTGCCCTCCGTCACGGCAGACCTCCACAACGCCTGTCACCAAAACCATATGATTTCTGGCGATGCGTCACAAATAGGCTCGCCCAAAGCACCTGGAGAACCCCTCTCACCAGCCCGTCGCGCCAGGGGAGGGCGCTCGTCCACTCGTGCGGGGGCGGGAAGCTGGCTCTGGCGCGGCACTGGCGCCGTTGTCTGCCGAGCGCAGGCCCTCGGTCAGGGAAATGGGCGCTAAGCGTTCGCTGGGTCGGTGGCGAGTACGGGCCGCGGTCATGGAAGTGGTGGCCTTCGTCGGCGCCTGCGTACCCAAGACAATCGCGGTGGGCCTGGCCTGCGCGGGAACTGCGGCCGTACCCGGCGGCCGCTCGATCCCGGAGTGCGTGACATACGCCCTCACGCCGACGACTGCGGCCCCCGGCCGCCACGAGGACGAGCACTCGGCCGACAAGGCGCGCCTATCGACCTATCGCTGGCAGACGCCTACGGTAGCGAGGCCGATTGCACCGACTGGGCCGCCCGCTTTGTCAAGGCACATGCTCAAGCAACGGGCGACGAGGCCGACCGGGCCGCGCCAGAGAAACCAGGTGCCGCCGGGGTCCTCATCGAGGTTGAGCCTGACGCCCTCACATGGCGCGTTGTGTGCCCAGCGCGGCCGTCATGCATCCACCGGGCGGGGCAGAACGCCGGAGCCAGCTCAGTTATCTGGTGTGCGTACAGCTGAGCCGGGCGGGAGCTTCTGGCCCTCGTCGCTGGCCACGAGCCCGCACATCACGAACCGAAAGCCGAGGTTCCAGTAATCCTCGGTGTCGGTCCACGCGAACAGGTCTCGGGTGGGGCTGATATAGGAGCCAAATTGCCTGACGCACAGGCCGTACATCGCATCCCAAGATTCGTCGAACGTCATGCCCTTGGGCGCCTCGACATAGCCCAGGACCTGCTGCTCGTGTGGTTTGTTGCAGTCCACCAGGAAGAGAGGTGTGTAGTCGTGCTTCTCCAGTTTCTTGGTGTCCAGACAGTCGCCGATTGAGCTGTTCTCGAGATAGAGCTCGTCGCCGTAGTGCCGGTAGGAGCCCACCGGGCCGTAGACACCGACGGTTTTGCCGAAGAGCAGGCAGGCGGTGTTCCGCACGCCGTTGTCCCAGCCCGCCTCGCTAGGGACCAGCGCGAAGGACTGGACGTCGGCCATCTTGCTCGTCGTGTCGCGCAGGAGTCCCCTGCAGATGCCCTGGCCGTTGCTCCTCGCGTCGTCCAGGGACGTGGTTGCGTTGACGTCCAGGACCTGGCCGTCGGGGTAGGTCTTACAGTCGACGATTTTCAACTCGGGCGGATCTTTGAACCGCTCCTCGGGCCAGGAAGCCGAGACACAGTCGCCGGGTTTCAGTTCGCGAGTCAGTCCGGCCTCGTCGCCGTACGGCAGGACCGGGCCGGCCTTCGGTGTCTTGGAGCCCGGACTGTTGAGCAGTGCGATGCCCGCCCATATGCCACCGCCGATGAGTAGCAGCACGGTAGCAATGAACCCAAGCATCCGGCCCGAGATCGCCTTGGAAGACCTCCCGGGATGCTGAGGCTGCGGCGGGGCTGCCGCTGGGCTACCTTCCGCAGCCGACGGTCCGGTGGACGGCTGTGAGACGGGTGGCTGGTCGCGGGTGAGCTGGCCTCGCCTTATTCCGCCGCGCCCAAGCCTGCGTAGCGGTCGGTACAGCTTCGCTATCAGGCGCTCGGCACCGTTGCCTTTCGTCATGGCAGATCTCCCAACGCCTGGTTCCTTAAACCGTATATTCATTGGCGACAGAGGGTGAACGTGATAAAAGGGCTCTGCAGGGCATGGGCGGCATATCAGGGGCGGTTCTGACCGGCTGTCACCGGGCCCCCATCGGCTCGACGTTGACTGGGGAGGGCGCGGGTGGGGCTGAGCCGGGCGGGAGCTTCTGGCCCTCTTCACGCATCGCTAGCAGGCACATCACGAATCGGAACCCTTGGTTCCAGGTATTCTCCGCGTGATTCCACGCGTACAGGTCGCGTGTGGGACTCTTGTAGGACCCGTAGCGCTTGACGCATAGGTCGTACATCGAGTCCCAGGACTCGAACCTCATGCTCTCTGGTGCCTTGACGTAGCCCAATCCCTGCAGCTCGTGTGGCTGTTTGCAATCCACAAGCAAGTGGGCGTAGTTGTTCTCCTCCAGTTTCTTGAGGTTGTAGCAGTCGCCGATTGAGCTGTTCTCAACGAAGATCTGTTCGCCGTACTTCCGGTAGTCACCCACCGGGCCGTAGAGGCCGACGGTTTTGCCGAAGAGCAGGCAGGCGGTGTTCCGCACGCCGTTGTCCCAGCCGGCCTCGCTGGGTACCAGCGCGTAGGACTGGACATTGACCATACTGTTCGTCGTGTCGCGCAGGAGTCCCCTGCAGATGCCCTGGCCATTGGCCCTCGCGTCGTCCAGGGACGTGGTTGCGTTGACGTCCAGGACCTGGCCGTCGGGGTAGGTCTTACAGTCGACGATTTTCAACTCGGGCGGATCTTTGAACCGCTCCTCGGGCCAGGAAGCCGACACGCAGTTGCCGGGTTTCAGTTCGCGAGTCAGTGCGACCTGGTCCCCGTACGGCGGCACATCGGTCTTCGGGGCCTTGGTGTCCGGGCTGGCGAGCAGTGTGACCCCTGCCCAAATGCCGCCCCCGATGAGCAGCAGGGCGGCCGCGATGGCCCTCAGAACCCGGCCCGAAGGTACCTTGGCGCTCCAGCGATGCCGCGGTCGCGGCGGAGGTGGGGCGGGCGAAGGGCCTTCTTCGGCCGGCGGTGCGCCAGGAGGCGGCCGCGAGGCCGGTTGCTCTTCCGGCAGCGGCGTCGTCTCCCCCTCCGGGACGGCCGGCTTCTCCACTCTCGGTTCCGCGCCCGGCGTGGCGGTGAGCCCGGCGAGCGTGCGCATCGCCTCGTCGCTGCCCATCCGCTGTTCGGGATCCTTGGCCATCAGACCGGCCAGGACCGCTCCCAGGTCTCCCGCCCGGGTCGGGGGTGGGGGTTCCTCAAATAGCAGTGCCGACAGGGTCTCATAGGGCGTCGGCCGGTCGAACGGTCCACTCCCCTCCACGGCGTAATACAAGGTGGCGCCGAGTGAGAAGAGGTCGGAAGCCGGGCTTGGTGCCACTCCGCGGGAGCGCTCCGGTGCCAGGAACCCTGGGGTTCCGATGAACCCCGACGTTGTGGTCAGCCGTGTCTCGCCAGAGTCCGGCTGCAGCGAGATGCCGTAGTCGGTCAGCAAGACGTGCCCGCCTGCTGCGCCGCCTGGGGTCTGTGCGCCAGGCCCGGTCAGCAGGATGTTGGCCGGTTTGACGTCCCGGTGCAGGATCCCGACCCGATGGCCTGCCATCAGTGCATCGAGTACGGCCACACCGATTCGCGCAGTGTCGGAGGGTGACAGCGGTCCGTGATCGCGCACCACCTCGGCGAGATCCTTCGCCCCGGGCATGAAGCCCATCACGATCCAGGGCAGGCCGTTTTCCTCCACGACGTCGTGCACCGTGGCGACGTGCGGATGGCTGCGCAGCCGGGCAGCATGCCGCGCCTCGACTCGCGCACGGGCAATCCGGGTGCCCAGTTGCTCCTCTGGTACGTCTACGGGGAGAGCGAGTTCCTTGAGGGCGACCTCGCAGTCGAGTATCTGGTCGTAGGCGAGCCATACCCGCCCCATCCCCCCGGCCCCGAGCCTGCGCAGCAGCCGGTACCGTCCCGCCACCAGGCGCTCGACGCCGTCGCCCTCCGCCATGCAGACCTCCATAACGCCTGACATCAAAACCGCATAACCCCTAATCGAAAACTACAAATACTCCCAAAATGACTAACACGCCCACCAGACACGCACCGCCTCCCGGGCGAGGGCAAGCGGTGCGGGTGATGCCTACACGGCGGCCCGGTGCGGCGGCGTCATCAGCGTGGGCTGCCCGAGGCTGATCACACTCGGGAGCGCCTCGACCCGGGCGGCGTGCGGAGGTGGCTGCGCCAGCGCAGTTACTGACCTTGGCGTTATAGCGTCTGGGTCTTTGTCGGACCTGGTGACAGGGGCCCCGTCTTGGCTGGTAGCCCGGAAGTATGCGGTATCCGGAGGCGGGCTGACCGCCGAGCAGCGCAGGTGCCGCGAAGAGGTACTGCGGCGGGCCGCTGACCTCTTCGAGGAGGACGTGAAAAGTCCCGTGTATCGCCCGGGAGTGATGCCCGCCCGGCCCGCCGCAGAGCGCGACGAGGACGCGGCTACCGCATGGCGGGAGGCGACCTGGCGGGAGGCAGAACCCTCCGGGCGGCGACCGGCGCATTCCTCTGCTTCGAGGACGAAGCGGGCGTGACCGGCCGGCCGCCCAAGGGCCGCACCTGGGGCCGACGCGGCATCACCCCGAGGGTCAAAGGCGATGATCCGCCGAAGTACCGGCGGGCACCGAGGGGCTCGATCGTGGATGCGGTGGAGCCGGCGATTCGCGAACTGCTGGCGGAGTACCCGCGGATGCCCGCGACGGTGATCGCCGAGCGGATCAGCCCGCCTGAGTATCTCCAGTCGTCCCGCAGTCGGCAGTTCTCCCGCAAGCAGCGCGGCCGCCCCTCACGTTCGCCGCTGGTCAGCCCCTCCCGCTCGGGTGGCCGGGCGTCACAGTCCGAGGGAGACGGCGAGTCGTGTGAGTTCCGCCGTGCTGTTGATGCCGAGCTTGGTCCGGATACGGCGGAGATAGGCATCGACCGTGTGCTGGGAAAGCCCCATGTGGCGCGCCGTTTGAAGGTAGGTGCACCCTTCGGCGATGTGTCGCAGGGTCTCCTGCTCACGCGGGGCCAGCGCAGGCCGCGCAGGTGCGGGCGCCTCGGTGTGCGGCGTGGGGTTGAAGCTCATGGACTGCCTCCGACAGATCGGCTCTGCCCTCACTGCTCACACCTTCTAAGCGGGGGGCAAATGCTCAAATTTCACTATTTGCTTAGATTCACGCGAGGAGGCCAGGGTTCGGTTCCACGCCATTGCACATTTCCTGAAGTAGCCGCACCGCCGCCTGCGGGTGTCCGGGGCGACGAACAGCGCCCGGGCGGCGCAGGCGGTACGTGCGGGTTAGCCGCGCAAAACGGCCCGGTCGAGCACCTCGTCGGCGGGCCGGGTCAGAGCCCTCATAGACAGCACTGCGTTGGTGTTCCGTGCCGCGCAGGATCATGCTTGTCAGTAGAGCCCTGGCCATGCAGGTTCCCGCGGGGCAGCGGGGACACGGAACGAGCAAGGGCGAGATGATGGAGCGACTTCCCATCCCTGAGCGGCCGGACGAGTCGGACGCATCCCCCGAGTCGGCGTTCACGGCCACGGCCACCATCAATGAGCAGGGCATCGTGACGGGGTGGAGCGAAGGTGCCCGGCGGCTGCTCGGCTACACGGCCTCGGAGGTCGCGGGGCGGACGGCCGCCGGGCTGCTCGCGGACGACGTCGGCGAGACGCCCCCGCGGCCCCCGGGCGGGCGGGAACGGTGCAGCGGTACTTTGGCGCTGCGGCACCGGGACGGCCACCGGCTGGAGCTGCGACTGCTCGCGCACCGCCGGACGTCGGACGGGGGCATCACCGAGTGGCTCGTGGTATCCGCCGTGGCGGGCAAGCGACGCTCGCCCGAGGAGGAACCGCTGAGGGAATGGACGTTCTCCCAGTCCCCCGACATCCTGGCGATCTTCGACACCGACCTGCGACTGGTGGCGGCGAACGCCAGGATGGAGCGCGCACTGTCCCTTGCCGAGGCTGAGATGCGCGGGCTGCACCTGCCCGAGATCGCGCCGTATGCCGTGAGCCATGAGACCGAGAGGAGGATGCGCCTTGCGCTGGAGACCGGCGAGCAGCAGTACGTGGAGGCCTACATCTGTGCCACGGGTGTGAGCCCGGAGCGCGGCTGGTCGACATCCCTGGCCCCGCTGAAGGACGCGGACGGCAGAGTGCGCGCCGTGTGCCTGACGGCGCACTCCAGGCCCGAGGGGTACCTTGCCCGGCAGCGGATGCTTTTGCTGAGCGACGCCGGCGCCCGCATCGGCACCACTGTGGACATCGCACGCACCGCGCAGGAACTGGCCGACATAGCCGTCCCCTGGCTCGCGGACTTCACCGCCGTCGACCTGCTTGACCTTCCGCAGCAGGGCGATAAGCCGGCCTCGGCCCCATCGGCAGGACCGGTCACCATGCGCCGCACCGCTGTGCGGTCGGTCCTCGAAGGGAGCCCGGAGTCCCTGGTCGCAGTGGGCGAGACGGCCGCCTACCCGGCGCTGTCACCTCCGGCCGAGTGCCTGGCCGCAGGCCATCCCTCCCTGTACAGGATGACCGACTCGACCATCGCCCGATGGGCGGCCCAGGCCCCCTCAGCCGCCTGGATCCGCGAGTACGGGACACACTCGATGATGATCGTGCCGATGCGTGCCCACGGCATCACGCTCGGCGTGGTCCTCTTCAGCCGTCACCAGCGCCGGGAACCCTTCGAGCCGGACGACCTGCTGCTGGCCGAGGAGCTCACGGCCCGAGCGGCCGTCAGCATCCACGACGCCCGGCGGTACGCCCAGGAGCACACCTCCACCATCACCCTGCAGCGCAGCCTGCTCCCGCACGCGCTGCCCGGTCAGGCGGCACTCGAGATCGCCTCCCGCTACCTGCCCACCGGTACCTCCGCCGGCGTGGGCGGCGACTGGTTCGACGTGATTCCGCTGTCCGGCGCACGGGTGGCCCTCGTCGTGGGCGATGTCGTCGGCCACGGCATTCGCGCCTCCGCCACCATGGGCCGCCTGCGCACCGCAGTGCGCACCCTGGCCGACGTCGACCTGCCACCCGACGAGCTGCTCACCCACCTCGACGACCTCGTCATCCACCTGGCCGCTGACGAAGGCAGCACGGACCCCTCTGCCGAAACCGCCGGAGGTATTGGCACCACCTGCCTGTACGCGGTCTACGACCCGATCTCCCGCCGCTGCACCCTCGCGCGTGCCGGCCACCCCCCACCCGCCGCCGTCACCCCGGACGGCGCCGTCTACTTCCTCGATGTGCCAGCCGGCCCTCCGCTGGGCCTGGGCGGGCTGCCCTTCGAGACCTTCGAGACCGAACTACCCGAGGGCAGCATCCTCGCCCTGTACACCGACGGTCTGCTCGAAGCCCGCGACCACGACATCGACGAAGCCCTCGACCAGCTGTTCGCGGCCCTCTCTTCCCCCACCCCGACGCTGGACACGGTATGCGACCGGATTCTCACGCCCGTGCTGAGCCACCGCCGCGATGACGACATCGCCCTGCTGATCGCACGCACCCGCGCCCTGCACGCCGACCGGGTCGCCACCTGGGACCTGGCGTCCGATCCCGTCATCGTCGCCCAGGCCCGCAAACACGCCACCGACCAGCTGACCGCCTGGGGACTGGACAACGCTGCCTTCATCACCGAACTGACCGTCAGCGAGCTCGTCACCAACGCCATCCGCTACGGCCAACCCCCCATCCATCTGCGACTGATCCACGAGAACAACACCCTGATCTGCGAAGTCTTCGACTCAAGCAACACGTCCCCACACCTGCGCCGCGCCCGGACCTACGACGAAGGAGGACGCGGCCTGCTGCTCGTCGCCCAACTCTCCGACCGCTGGGGCACACGGCATGCCACCACCGGCAAAACCATCTGGGCCGAGCAGTCACTTTCAGCCGCGTAGGACACCGAAGGGCCGTAACAAGAACCATCAACGGTCGGTCCCCCGGCCTCTGCCGGCCTTCCGATAATCCGTCGTCTCCCGCCGCACCCCCGCAGAGCGACCTGGGCGAGCGCCCGTCCGGTCCCCCGGCCGATCCGTCGCCGCCTCGCCGTTCCACACCACCCGAAGCATCACGCAGCACCCGGAACGTGAACACAGCTCCACCCCCGGGAGAGTTCGCCGCCGTGATTTCACCCCCGTGGATACGGGCGCGATCGACAGACCAAGGCCGCTGCCCTCGGACCGTGGCCGCGAAGCGCTCGCCTTGTAGAAACGGTCGAAGACGTGTGGCAGTACGTCCTCGGGAATCCCCGGCCCGTGATCGCGGAACTCGCTGGCCACCACCTGGCCGTCCAGGCCCTCGGTCCGCACGCCGACACGCGCCGGCGAACCGCCGTGCTGGAGAGCGTTCCCGATCAGATTCGCGAGGATCACATCCAGCCGCCGCGGATCAAGCGGGCCACGATGCCGCGCTCGGCAGAACAGCCGAACCCGTTTGTGTCTTCGCGGAGTTGATGAACGACCGCCGGGGCCGGGACCTCAGTCAGTGGACAGAGTGCGTGCAGGCTGACGACCTGCCCGCCCTGCACGGCTTCGTCACCGGCCTCGGCCAGGACTTCGATGCCGTCGTCGCCGGGCTCAGCCTGCCCTATAGCTCTGGCGCGGTCGAGGGCCACAACAACAAGATCAAAATGCTGAAGCGGCAGATGTTCGGCCGCGCCAACTTCGATCTGCTCCGCAAGCGGGTCCTCCTCGCAGCGTGAAGCCGTTCACGATCGCGGTTGTGGTGACCCTCCGTGGCTCTGGCACGGAAAGTGATCCAGAACCAGAGTTCAGCCGACGCCGACAGCACTGACGTCATTTGCTCCGGTCGGCACGGGCCCGGCTGCCACCCTGCCGCTCACATGTGGGGCAGGCAAGCTCCTGGGATCACATGGCACGCCGTCCGGCATGCTGGCAAGGGAACTCCTGACCGCTCGCCATCCATCTACAGGAGCCAACGGGTGGCCGTTAGGTTTACCGAGAGAGGGCTACGCGGGCATCTCGATATTACAGATCGCGCGCTTTCGGAAGCATAGCGAAAACCGCCACGATCATAATCGTGACAGGGATCAGCATAAGCGCGATTATTGCCCCGATCGCCAACCCCGGAAGGGCGGCACCCCGGTCGCCAGCAGGAAGACCTTGCCACACCTTGCCGAGACGCGTCTTCTTCCACGCCACCACACCTGCGATTACCATAAGCGGACCGAAGATAATGCCTGCCGCACCCCCTTCCGCTATGCCAGCAACGAAGGCTATTATGCCGACGAGCGTAGTCAGCAGAATTGCAGCAGTGAAAAACTTGTGCCGCGGTTCGCGCACAAATGTTGACGTCCCATCCGAGTGTTGCGCTACCGGCACCCAACCAATACGCCAGCCACAAGCTTCACATACGCCATCGCGGTACATTTCATGCCCGCAGTTCTGGCAGACCATCATTGTCGCGGGATTCGCCATTTCCGGTCATTCCCTTCCTTTAGAACGCTGTCCTCCGGATGACGCCGGTGCGGCATCTGATCCGGCATGAACCCATACATCAAGGGAGTCATGGGAAATCAGCCCGGTCATGCCACGAAATTTCGCGACTTGACGGACAGCGATAGCCACGGTAATAGCCAGGCCTCCTGGCCCCTCGCTGCTCATGACGGGGCTTGCTTGGGCTTGATCCGCGTTGACAGACACCTGAGATCAGGAGCTTCCGCCCCGGAAGAGAGACGTCTGCCATGGAGAGCACGGGAAGGAGTCACGTCCTCGCCACTCTTTCACGGCGGAATTCAAGGCCCAGATCGTCGAGCAGTGCTGACGGGGTGACCGGCCGATCGGTCAGGTCGCCAAGGACTTGTGCCGACGCACAACAGTTGTACCCCCAGGCTGAAGCCCGCCGCGGATCCCGGGAATGAGGCACCGTGGTTGTGACGAAGCAAGCTACTTGTCATCAGCCGTGCAACGCAGGGCAGTTGCCGCCACCCATCCTCGCGGAGCGCCGCGCTGACCTCTGTCCGCGCTGACGCCCCGGGATCGGTGGCGGCGCCGGACCGGTCGGTCAGCTGCGGGACCGGGTCCTGAGCAGTCCCGCACTACGGCCCTGCCCCGAGGCAACGGAGGCCGTCCGACAGCGGCTCGCAGAGAACATCGTCGATGACGCGCCGGAGTCAGAGTGATCAGGCCGCTGGCCGGAGGCAGGACGGGCTGACGTGACGCTGAACGGCCTGGCCGGGCCTTGCGACGAGTCAGCCGCCGCGCAACTTGAAATACCTGGTCACCAGGGCTCTCTGTGTCTCCCCGAGCCCGAGGTGGCGAAGGCCAGGAGGGCAGCACATCGTGGAAGAGAGGGGGCAGATCAGCGAGGGGAGACGATGATGGCTAAGGGCAAGCTCCTGGCGAGGCGGTCTGGGGTTGTCATGGCGGTGGTGGCGTTCGGCGGACTTACGGTCGGTACAACTGCACAGGACATCGAGGACCTCCCCGCGAAGGAGATCGCAGAGAAAGCGATCGATGCCAGCAGGAACGCGGATTCCCTCCGGATCAACGGCAAAGGCGTGGTCGAACAGGGCAACTACCGGACAGACGTGTCCCTAGAGAAGCAAGGCGATTGCCGAGGCATGGACGAGGTCGACGACGGATCCGCCCAGTTCACCAAGATCGGTGATACCACCTACACGATGGGTAACGACGCCTTCTGGAGGAACTACGCAGAGTGGTGGGGTAGCGACGAACAGGCGGCGCAACGCGTGGTCGAGACCATGCAGGACCGCTGGTTGAAGGCCCCTGCGGGAGGCGACGCACTTGGTCTTGTGGAGTTCTGCGATGCGGACTTCTGGCTCGAGGGCCTGAAGACGGGTGGCCTGAAGAAAGCTGGCACCGCTGAGGTCGATGGTCAGTCGACGATCACCCTGACCAGGGAACAGGCGGGGGTCACCGACAGGTGGTACGTCGCAACCGAGGGTCAGCCGTACGTTCTGAAATACACCAGCAGCGGTGGCGACTGGCCCTTCGAGTCGACGGTGAAGGACTACAACAAGCCGATCGATGCCAAGGCGCCGCCCGCTGATGACGTCGTCGATCTCAACAGGCTCCGGGAGCTGTTCTGAGACGCCATCTAGGCGGCCCCGTGGGTGGAACTGCGCCATCGCAAGCTCGGTGGCGCGCTGTTCGCGCTCCGTCCGGGTCTCGACGTGCGCCGTCACGAACATCTCCACGATGCCGCAGGCGTGGCGCCTCTCGAAGAGAACAGCAGGAACAGCACGGCAAGTGACACCCCGCCCCGCTCCCCCCATTGCCACCAGGTCATGGACTGGGCTTGATCCGCTTTGACGGACATTCGAGATCAGGGGTTCCGCCCCGGGAGGATGTCCATCATGGAGAGCATGAGGAAGAAGAAGCCTCGGCCTCGTCGTTCGTTCACGCCGGAGTTCAAGGCCGAAATCGTCGAGCTGTGCCGACGTGGTGACCGCTCGGTCGGTCAGATCGCCAAGGACTTCGATCTGACCGAGACCGCGGTGAGGCTGTGGGGCAGCCAGGCCGAGGTCGACGCGGGCGAGCGCGACGGGCTGACCAGCAGTGAACGCGAGGAGTTGGCCGCGCTGCGGCGGGAGAACCGCCGGCTGCGCGAGGACGTGGAGGTCCTCAAGCGAGCTACGGCTTTCTTCGCGTCAATGTCAGGCTGTTGGCGATCGGTGGGTGGGCGCCGTCCGAAGTCGCCTTTGGTGGCTGGTCCTTGATGTGTCGCCCTCCGGTGGCAGGATCCTGTTGACCGGTGGGCTGGCTCGTTTCTTCGCTGCCCCGCACGGCGGTGGCTTGTCGGCGATGTGCCGCCCGCCAGTCACAGGCTGTCCGGTGCGGTGTGGCTTGATAGGAGCGTGCCGCTGGCCCGATTGAGGCGTGCCCCCGGCACCGGACGATCGCCTGAGCCAGCATCGTCGCAGGGAGGCACGTTGATCGTCGTCAGGATAGACGGACACAAGAACACGCACACGCTGGTGGCGGTCGATCCGCTGGGAAAGCGGCTGGCGGAACTGACCGTGGCCGCCCGACCAGCCGGCCATCTCAAGGCGCTGGCCTGGCTGCACGGTTTCGGTCCGGTGCTGGTAGCAGTCGAGGACTGCCGCCACTTGACCCGCCGGTTCGAGGCCGACCTGCTCAACAGTGGACACGCGGTGGTGCGGGTACACACCCGGCTGATGGCCGGCGCACGGCGCTCGGCCCGGGAGCGCGGAAAGTCCGACCCGATCGACGCCGAGGCAGTGGCCCGGGTCGCTCTGCGCGAGCCCGACCTGCCCAAGGCGTGCCTGGACGGGCCGAGCCGGGACATTAAGTTACTGATCGACCATCGACGCACGCTGGTGGCCCAGCGCACCGCGATCGGCAACAAGCTGCGCTGGTTCCTGCACGAGCTCGATCCCGAGCTTGCTGTCGCCTCTCGTGGTCTGCGCCGCCTGTGCGTCCTGGACCAGTTGGCCCAAGCCTTGATCCCGCATCGCGGAACGCTCGCGGCCATCGCTGCCGAACAGGTTGCGGACTGCCGCCGACTCTCGGAACGCATCAACGCGCTGGACAGCCAGATCCGTCGGTTGGTCACCGCCCGGGCACCCCATCTGCTGGCGATCCCAGGCTGCGGCGTTCTGGGGGCTGCGGTCCTCATCGGAGAGGCCGCCGACGCCACTCGGTTCGTCTCCAAGGCCGCCTTCGCCCGGTTCAACGGAACTGCCCCGATCCCCGTCTGGTCAGGCAACAAGGTCCGCGTTCGGCTCAACCGGGGCGGCAACCGCACCGTCAACCACGCTCTGCACATGATCGCCGTGACCCAGGTACGAGGCGATGGCGAAGGCGCCGCCTACTTCGCCAAGCAACTCACCGTCGGCAAGACCAAGACGGAGGCCCTGCGCCTGCTGCGGCGTCGCATCTCCGACCGCGTCTACCGAGCCCTGCTCGCCGACCAAACCGATCTCGACCAACCCCTCAACCCGCTACCCCCAACGCCCGTGAGCCTGGCCGCTTGACATAGGAGCATCAAGGAGACCCGGTGACGGTGCACCCGTTCATCGAGGCGGAGAAGCAGAGCGGCCACAGCGTCAAGCGAGCGTGTGAACTGCTGCAGGTCTCCCGAACCGCCTTCTATGCCCGCCGCACCGGCACTCCCGGCCCGCGGGCGGTCCGTGACACCGAGCTGACCAAACAGGTCACGGCCGTGCACGAACGCTCGCGTGGCACCTACGGCGCCCCGCGCGTGCATGCCGTACAAGCGGGAGGGCTCCGGATGCGGCCGCCGCCGCGTCGCCTGGCTGATGCGGGCCGCCGGCCTGCAGGGCCGACACCGCAGACGGCGGCACCTGACAACGATCCCCGATCCACGAGCCGCCATCAGGCCCGACCTCGTTGACCGTGGGGGTGGTCGTGGATCCAGGACAGGCCGCCGAGGTCCAGCCGCTGGCGGGTGCGGGTGACGGCCACGTAGGCGAGTCGGGCCTCGGAGTCGTCGATGGGCTCTGGCCGCGCTTGGGGGCTTGTGCCGTCGCTGGCGTTGTCGGAGCGGGCGAAGTCGTCTGCGATCAGTACACGGGGCCATTCGCGTCCCTTGGCCTTGTGGGCGGTGGAAACGGTGACCTGGGCCTGCGGCTCGGCGGTGAGTTGGGCAACGGCGGCGAGGATGGCGTCGGTGCCGTGGGCGTCGACGAGGTTGACCAGGGGCTGAAGGTCGCGTCCGGCCGGATCCTGGGCGGCGTAGTCCTGCAGATCACCCCAGGAGGGGAAGAGGATCAGTTCGGGGTGGTGGCTGCGGCGGCCTTTCTTCAGGTCGCCAGCGGCCTGGGCCAGGGTGCGCAGGCTGTCTCCTCCTCCGGCCAGGGCGACTCGGTATCCGGCGGCCATGAGTGCCATGACCTGGGCCATGGCGCCGACGTTGGTGCGGCACAGTACTGCGTCCGGGCTGGTGACGGGGCCGAGTTCGGTGGGAACGGTGGGGGTGCCGGTGAGGCGGATGGGGGCGTCGGCCAGGTGCAGCCAGCGGTTGGCTTCCGCCGCGAGGTCGGGGCCGAAGCGGAAGGACTGCGAGAGGGTCAGCTGGGTGCCGTCGAAGCCGGTCATGACGTCTTTGGCGCCGCGCCAGTGGTAGATGGCCTGGGCGGAGTCGCCGACCATGACCAGTTGGGCGTGGTCGCGCTGGTGAAGGAAGATCTGTTCGACGGCGGGGTTGGTGTCCTGGGCCTCGTCCAGCAGGAGGAAGTCGGCGTCGACGCGGGGCTGGGTGAGGGCCCAGATCTTCAGGTAGTGGTCGTGGTCGAAGCGGACTGCACCGTCGTCGGGATGCTGCAGGTCGGCCCAGGCCTTGCGGGCGAACGGCAGGAGGTGGGCGGCCAGTTCGGTATGCAGGTCTGTGTTCTCCAGGCCGCGCAGGTGGGGTACATGGTGGCGGGTGATGGCCGGGTCGGCGCTGTGGCAGAAGCGGGTCACGGTGTTCATCAGGGCGTTGGACAGGGCCCGTTGGGAGACTTCACGGTCGCCGATGCGGATGGCTTTGGTGACGCCGAGGGCTTGTCCGGTCTGCCAGGCCGGGCGGCGGGGTGCGTTCAGGCGGCGGGTGTAGTGGTGGCCGACGGCGGCGTAGGCGAGGGCGTGGGCGGTTTTGCACTGGACGGTGTGCGGGAAGCGGGCGCGTGCGTCCTGGGCGATGGCCCGGTTGTAGGCGAGGTAGCGGCCGCGGCGTGTGGTGGCGTGGGCGAGGAGGGCGAGGGTGGTGGTCTTTCCGGTGCCGGCGCCGGCTTGCAGGGCGAGGTGGTCGCCGGCGTGGAAGGCGTCGGCCGCGGCTGTCTGTTCGTCGGTCGGCTTCATGGCGTGGGGCTTTCGGGGAGTCGGGTCAAAGCGTGTCCGACTGCGGACAGCAGGTGGGCGGGATTGGCGTGGGCCAGCAGCTGGCGTACCGCGAGGCCGAGGCGGTCGGTCTCCTGGTCGGCGTACGCGGCCAGGGCCCGGTGCAGGGCCAGTTCCACGAAGCGCTCAGGGGGTTGAGCGGCGCGGCGTGCTGCGTCCGTGAGGACGGCGTGGGCGGCGGGCGGGAGGTCGACGTTGAGCAGGATCCTGTTGTCTGCGTCCGGGTAGTGCGTGGTGATCACGTCGATGGGGAGTCGGGATGCGAGGTGGCGGCGTAGCCGTCGTACGGCCTGGTGGTCGGTCTTGGCCTGCACGAGGGCCATGACGCGAGTGGCGTCGTGATTTGCGGCGAGCGGCAAGCTGCGGGCGGCGCGGTGCAGGGCTGCCGGGGAGAGGGGGCGGGTCAGAGTGATCTCCAGGACGTGGTGCGGCACCGTCATCCCCTCTCCGGCTGGAGTGCAGGCGGGTGCGGAATGCGGGTGCGGATGTGGGCGGCGTGCCGGCGGGGGTGGAAGGTCTGCCAGTCGCTCAGGGCGAGATCGGGGGCCCCGCTGGCGGCGTGCGCCGGGCAGCGCTGGGCGCTCCAGCGCAGTTGTTCGGTGTAGGGCAGGTGGCCCAGGTCATAGACGGCCACCAGCGTGTCGGGCAGGGCTAGTCGGCCGCGGCAGGGGCTCGGGGGCAGCAGCGTCCAGCGTCCGGCGGGACTGCCGGGGGTCAGGACGGGCCGGGGGCAGCGGTGGCGGTGGCGGGTCTGGGCCACGCAGCGGATGGCGTCGAGCGGGCCGGGTGCGAGGTAGCGGATCAGCAGAATCTGCACGACCGGCCGGGCGGGATCTGCAGCGGCACGGGGTGGAGGGCCAGCGGCGGGAGGCGGGGCAGGGGTGAAGGCGCCGATGTCGATCAGGCGGCGGGTGCGGACGGCGATGTGGCGGCGTACTGCCTCAAGGTGCGGGCTGGCGGGGCAGGTGGGGGTGCAGGCCGGGCACACGACCGCGTGCGGGATGCGGCACCAGGCGCTGCCGTCGCCGTGCGGGTGGGCGATGCCGCTGCTCAGGTGCCAGCGGCAGGAGGCGGGAACGTGGGTGGTGGCCAGTTCGGCGGGGTGCAGGGCGATGGGCCGCTGGTCGGTGCGCGGGTAGACGTCGGTGCGGTGGCCGCAGCGGCGGCAGCGGCTGCTGTGGCCGGCGCGCAGCAGGCGGCTGGGGCTGGTGGCGGCCACTCGCAGGGAGCGGGGGTGCCGGCTGATGCGCGGGCTGCCGACCCAGTGGCGGCCTACGGAGGAGGGGGTGGGGTGCATGGCGGGGACCGTGCCAGGCAACACGCGGCGGTGGGCCATGTGTTGCGGGGTATGTCCCACGGTCGGCCCAGCCGGCTCGAACGCGTACGCCGGTACACGGTCAGGTGTTCTGTGACTGTTCGCCGGTTCGGGTGATTCGTGATGTGGTGCCCGCAGGGCGGCGCGGGGGTCAGGAGTTCGGCGTGCCGGGTGGGGTGTGGTCGTCGCAGAGGGTGCCCAGCAGGTGCTCGATTGAGACGTCGAAGGTGTGGGCGAGGGTGTGCCAGGTGGTGAGGCTGCCGGTGGTGCGGCCGTGTTCGAGGTCGATGAGGGTGCGCCGTGCCAGGCCGCTGCGGTCGGCGAGTTCGTCGAAGGTCCAGCCGCGCTCGCCCCGCAGGCGCGCGAGTTCGACGCGCAGCGCGGTGAGGTCGGGGTCGGGCGGCAAGATCGTCACCCCACCATCCGACGGTGCAGAACCCTGCCCTGTCAGTGCAGACTTCTGCACTATCTGCCGGTGACGGGAGTGACATTCGCGGTGCGGGGATCTGCTCTACCGTGCGCCCGGTCCCGGGCCTTCAGCAGCCCGGGTACCGGTCATCGCCGCGTGGACGGACGGGAGGACGACCAGCCGATGAGGCTTGCCGGCGCGCATGGCGCAGTGCGGCGTATCTGGACGGTGGAACTGCGTCCGCGGGCGGGTGGACCACGTCTCGTCTGCCCTCACTGCACCGCCCACACACCCTCTCTCAAGGCATCCTCCGCACGTTCCGCCGCCCTGGCGCATCTGGCCTGCCACGCCCGCGCCGACACGCTGCCGGGTCATCTGCGCACCTGCCAGTGCCGGGAACGCGGCTGCTCCTGGCATCCGCGTCACCGCGGCTGCGGCGGGCCGGTACTGCTCGCCCTCACCCGCGACCGCAGCGGCCGCACCTGGCGCCTGGCCGACACCTGCGCAGCCTGCGCGGCTGCGACCAGCCACACCGCTGTCGTGCCGGACACACTGCTCGGTCCTCGCAGGCTTCGCCCGGACGCCTGCCCGCCGGCTCCCGTACGCGACAACCCCGGCGCCGGACGCGACGAGCGGGTGCGCGTACGGGAGATGCTCACCTACCTGGCATCGGCACTCCCCCGCTTCACTTCCCCCGCCGCCCGGCTGCTGGCCCTGCAGTGCGCCCTGCGCGCCGACGCCCGCGGCCAGGTCCGGCTCCCGGCAGGCCTACTGCGCGGCATGCGCCTGCAGGGACGCCAGGAACTGTGGCAGGAACTGGCCCAGGACCGGTGGCTGGAGATGCCGGTCCTGAAGTCGGCGCCGGTGACGGTGCGCCTGCTCGATGCCACAGTCCTGGACCAGGCACCCGGCCGCAGCGCACGCCGCCGCGCCGCTCACTGGGCGCTTCACTGCGCCCCCTTGGTCCCGCCAGCCGCCGCACCACCCGTGCTGCGGCTCACCGCCCTGGTGCTGGCGGCACACCTCTCCGGCCATGGCAGCCACGGCACCGACATGGACGTCCTCGCCCGGCTGTGCGGTCATTCCCCTCACCAGACAGGAGAGCTCCTGGACCGGCTGGTGGCTCTGCGCACACTGACAGCCTGGCACCGCGACCGGGAAACCGACGAGGTGGTCTGGCAACTGCCCATGCAGCACGCGCATCCTCAGCCTGCCCGTCTGCGAACCCCGTCACCGGATCACTGAACGCTGAGACCAGCTCACAGACATGCTCGAGGAGAACAGCCCGCTCCGGCTATCCGTACTATCTCTACAGCAGGGCACTGTGCACTGAATATTGTGCCGCCCCGCAGCACCGGCCTGGGAAAGCACACATGTGTGGCAGGTCCTTCAACTCCGGCCTTAAGCCGGGAAAGGTTGTGCACCCCATGTCCGAGAAAGTTTCCGCCACCGAACTGACATCGCAGTACAGCGCTCAAGTGAGTGCAGACCTCGAACGCAACGCCAAGGAGCAACAACGGATCGGCGCAGAAATCGCCGCGCTGCAGGAGCAGTTGGCAGCCCATCAACGTGACCACACGGTGCTGGTCAGCATCCAGCAGGCGATCGGCGCAGCACCGGCTTCCGCAGAGCCTGCGGCCTTGTCGGACAGCACCACGGTGCCCGCCCCCCGCGCGACGAAGAAGACCGCCGGGTCCGGCACGGGCAAGCGGGCGCGGACCAAGAAGACCGCCCCCACTCCCAGTCGTGGCACGGCAGGGAAGCAGGCCGCCGAGAAGGGCGCCGGCAAGGCGGAGTCCGCTAAGACGGCGCAGCCGACGCTGGTCGAGCTGATCCGTGGCCATCTCGCCGAACAGAGCGAGCCGCGTTCGGCGGCGGAGATCGCCGCAGCCCTCGGCCAGGCTCATCCTGACCGCAGCGTCAAGACGACCGTGGTGCGCACCACGGTCGAAGGGCTGGTGGCCAAAAGCCAGGCGCAGCGCAGCAAGCAGGGCTCGTCCGTCTTCTACACCGCTTCTGCGGTTCCGGAGCAGGCGGCACCGCAGCAGGCCGAGGAGCAACCCTCACCAGTCAGCGCGTGACACCGCTGCGGCACAGCCGTGTCGGCCGCTGTGGCCCCTGGCAGGGCGTCGGGTGGTCTACTGCGCGCTTGGCATCAACAGGGAGTCCCGGCCTCACCGGCCGGGGCTCTCTTTGTGCCGCCAGCAGCTTCTCCAAAGGACGGGTGACGGCAAGCCGACCGGCTGTGCCGTGCCCCTGCGGCTCCCGGCTCGCCTGCTGCTGGCCGGACAACGGCGGGAGCCGGCAGGCTCGGGACCGGGCGGGCGGTGGGAACAGCAGCCACCAAGTCGGCAAGGTCCGGACCGAACTGGTCAGCCAGACGGCTGGCCGGGCGGCGCGCATCCGCCAGGGACTTGACGCCGCCCGGGCATCGATGCGGCCAGACCCCTTCGACAGCAACGGCGGTCATCCAGTGTGAGGGGCGGACACCGCACGGTTCGCGCCCGGCCCGGGATGGCTCTCCTGGACCGTTTGGGGTGTCATCTCTCGAGGAGAATCCCTGTGCAGGCGCCGCCTTCCCAGCGCTCTACCCGAAGCACGAGGTCCGCAGCGTCAGGCACGGCGTAGTCGACGGTCAGTTCCACCACGGCGTCCCGGCGCGGGCCGCGTTGTCTGCGCCATCTGCCGTAGGGGTATTCGTCGATGTCGACGAATACGTCGCGTCCGCGCCTGGGCGAGTACGGAGGAGGCCTCAGCATGCTGCCCGTGTTGTAGGGGGCCAGCTGCACGTTCTTGCCGTAGCGCCGTAGGAGTTCGGCGGTGTCGAGGCACAGGACCAGATGCGGGTGAGAACGGTATTGCCGGGCCCGGAGCAGCCGGGAAAGACGTTCGCGGGTAAGCCAGAAGAAGACCCTGCCGTTGAGCAGAGCCAGGTATTCCTGGGGGGTGGTTCCGTCCGTCAGGCCCTGCTCGAGGTACTTCAGGGGCAGTTGATCGCGTATGACGGCAGGAGCAAGGCCGGAACGGGCCAGGACAATCTGGGAACGGCGCACCGTGTGGAGGATCGCCTCGCTCACGGCGAAAGCCGGTTGGTAGAGGTCCACCAGGGCGCGCGTGCTCAGCAGTCCTTGAGTCCGGATGGAGGGCCAGGTGCCGTCCTCAGCCATGTGGAACACCACAGGGTGCTCTTTGACCAGTTGTTCCGGATCCATCTGGTGAAGGCTACTGCCCACCCGGCATGCGGGTGCTGGTGCCGAGACCGTGAGCGTCCGGCCGCCCCGCACTGTGGGCCCTGCAGGACCCGCACCTCGATCCGCTGGAGCACCCCAGTATCCGCACTGTCGGCGTGGAGAGGCATACGCGCCATACCCACACTCGTGCACTGCATCGCCTCTATATGGGCTGCGTAGAGGTGTCGGCGGGCTGCGGCAAGTCAGCGCGGGCGCCAGGTGCGCACTTCGAGGTGGATGAGCTGGGCGTCCGCGCGGATGCGTCCGCTTTCCACGAGCCATTGGTGGACGGCCGCCGTGACATCGCCGCCGGCTGCGTCGACGCGGCGGGCGAAGTCGGCGGCGTCGAGACCCCCGGTCTGGGCGGAGCCGTAGGAGCGTTCCTCGGTGTGGTCGGCGCGCTGGATGACGTCTCGGCGGATACCGGGTGAGTCGGTGCGGCTGCCGGAAGGGTGCAAGTAGGCGGTCTTGGCCAGGCGGACGGTGAAGGCCACGCGCAGGCTTTGGCGGGCGGCTTCGGCGATCAAGGGGCGCAGGCGGGCGGAGCCGGAGGCGATGGCCTGGGCGCCGACGCGGCCGGTGCCGGAGCCGGTGGGGGTGATCAGGACGGCTTTGGTGCGGACTCGGGCGCGGGCGCCGGAGGCGGTGGTGCGGCGGGTGATGTGCCGGGCGGCGATCGCGGCTAGTTCGGGCAGGTCGGTGATGCCGCCGGTCTCCACGGCGGTGAGGGCTTCGCGCAGGGCGGTGACGAACGCCGCGCCCTTGTTCTTGGTGTAGAACTGCGAGACCAGGGACGGGTCGCGGTTGATGATGCGAGCGATGTCGCGTTTGGTGTAGCCGACGGCCTGGAGACGGTCGGCGAGTTGGGCCGCCTCATTCAACTCGCCCTGGGAAGCTGGCCGGTTGTCGCGTGGGCGGGGCGGCATCACGTCTCCCGTGCGGTGGCAAGGGCGGCACGTCCGGCATTGCGCACGATGAGGAGTTCCTCTTCGCTGGTGGGGGCGGACAGGGGCCCGGTGAGGTGGCCTTTGAGGAGGTAGTCGCCGGGCTGATGGTGATGCGGCCAGGCCTGCGGCTGGGTGAGGTAGAGGGCGTCGGTGCGGAAGGCGATCACCGTGCCGGGCGGGGTGTGCAGGGCTCCGGCATAGGTGTCGTCGTCGCGGTGGCGCTGGGTGAGCAGGGCAGCGCGGGCGGCGGACCAGATCGCGGCAGACCATTCGGGGTGGGCGTTGGGGTCGCGGGCGAAGCCGGTGGGTTTCTGCCAGGTGATCAGTTCGTCGTCGAAGCCGATGATTTCGGCGTCCGGCGGGACGTCGCGTTCCAGGGTGCGGGGGGTGGAGCCGGTGACCATGCGGGGGCGCTGGGCGAAGGCGCCGATGCCGTACAGGAGGATGGCGCGCACGGCGCGGGAGGCGAGGTGGGCGGCGCGGGCCTGCTGGGCGTCGCCTTGGAAGTGGGCCTGGGCGGAGATGTTGGTCCAGGTCTCTTTGAGTTTCTTGGCCCAGTCGTCGAGGGGTTTGCCGTCCTCCCACAGGATGCCGTCGAGGATTTCGATCTTCCACGGGGTGATGGGGTTGGTCAGGGCGGTGTGGATTTCGGGGCCGCCGGCCCAGGTGGTGAAAGTGGTGCTGGGTGTGGCCGGGTAGTGCCAGGCGCGCTCGCCCGGTGCGGGGGCTGGCAGGATGCCGACGTGGTTCCAGGTGTCGGGGACGGTGACCCGCACCTGCCAGTGACCGCAGCCGTACAGGGCCCGGGTCTGCTCCTTCTCGCTCCAGGAGGCGAAGGCGGCGGCCGTGATCCGGCGGGGGGTGCCGACCGGGGACTTCCAGGTGTGTTTGGCGTAGGCGAAAGTGCGGTCGTACTCGACGAGTTGGGGCAGTTCCTCCGGGACGCGGGGCGGGGTGATGAGTTCGTTGCGGCCCTGGCCGGCGGTGGCGTGCAGCAGGCCGCGCAGTTCCTCGGACAGGACGGGGAAGCCGTCGGCGTGCTGGCCGCGGGTGGGGATGGTGCGGGTCCACAGGTCGCGGCCGGTCTGGGAGGGGGAGCCCATGATGACGGCGTCGGTCCAGTGGCGGCGCAGGGCCTGCCACAGCAGTACGAACGCGTCCCGGATGGTGGCCGGGTCGTCGCCGCCGGTGTCGAACCACTCCCCCGCCGAGCGGATTTCGACGTGGCTGTCGCCGTTGTCGCGCTGGTAGCGGCCGACGGGGTTGCGGGCGTGGACGAAGTGTCCGGCCATCCGGTCTTTGCCGCGGCCGGTGTCGGTGCGCCAGCCCGGCGTGGGGGCGTTCAGCCAGGCCGCGACGGCATCCCGCAGGTAGGGGTAGCGGTCGGCGTCGCGGTGCCAGGGTTCACCTGCGGTGATGTAGATGCGCTCCGTGCCTTCGGGAAGGGTCTGGAAGACGGCGGTCAGGATGGCGGCGACCGAGGTGTCCGCCAGGTCGAGGCGGTGGGTCTGGCTGCGGTTCACCAGCACGCCCGTGTCCGTGTCCAGGAAGACGGTGGAGCGGGCCTGCTGGGTGAAGTTCGGTGGCGTGGAGAGCAGGTTCGGGGTGTGCGTGAACCAGTTGTTGCCCGCTGCCCCGCCGGGGATCGACGGGAGGGCACGCGGCGCATCCGGGGTTTCGGGCTTCGCGGAGGCACGGTCCTCGGCAGGAGCAGCCGACGGGGAGGCGGCGACGGGCTGGGCTGCTGTGGCGGCGGCCATCGCGGGCGCCACCGCTGCCGTCTGGGTGGCGGGGTGGGGCGGAGTCTCCGTGCCGTCATCGGCGGCGGCTGGGGCGTCCGGCTCGGGGTGGGGCGGGTTGGTCTCGGCTGTGGTGAGGCGGTCGGGGGCCAGAGCGGGGGCCAGGCTGACGACGTGGGCCAGGCTCAGTCCGGCCGCCGGGGCGATCCGTTCCGCCTTCGCCTTCTCGTACCCGGCCAGCTGCGTGATCTGCCTGTCCCGCTCGGCCTCCAGCTTCGCCAGGGCCGCCCGGGTCTTTTTGATCTCGTCCCGTACGGTGCGCAGTTCGGCTAGGGCTGCGGTGTAGCGCTGTGCGTCCATCAGGCTTCCTTGTCCGGACGGCGGGCGGCGGCGGGTGCGGGGACGTAGGCGATGGCCCCGCCCGAGTGGGAGACAAGCCGGCTACCCAGCAGCAGATCAGCGAGCATCCGGTCGGCCTGCGAGGAGGCAGTCACGTGATGGACAGGCGTGGCCAGGTCGGTGACGTAGCCCGCCAGCCGCGCGTGAGGGAAGGCATAGCGGCCCTTGGCGTTCTTCTCCCAGACTTCCAAACCGGTCAGCACGGCCACCACGTAGCCCGACAGGGTCACCGGCAGGACTCCGGCGGCCGCCACGCTCGGCGCATCGCAGCGCCACCAGCCGCGCAGCGCCTTGAGGATGTCCTCGGGGGCGAGTGAGGCCGCGAAGCCGATCCAGTTCCGGTCCGGTTCCTGTACCTGCTTGGCCGCGTCGACCCGCAGGACGGCGATCTCTTGAGCATCTAGCCGGTCCAGCGGGGCGTGCCGGCGCTGACCGAGTGCCTGGACCACATGGAGCGGAACCATGACACGCACACCCCGGCGGGACAGGCCCGGCAGCAGCCCGGCGTGCACGAGACGGCGGAAGGTGGTGATGGCGCAGCCGAGTTCCTGGGCTGCCTGTCCCGTGGTCAGCAGCACTGCTGCCTCCTCGGGATGCGGGTGCCTGCCGTGCCTGAACGGTATTGGCTCCCCATGCAGGATGCAAGCCTGATCAGATATTTGATCAGGCTTGTCGCTGAGGTGGTGTGTCCGGGGATGCCGGCCGGCGTCAGAACTCCGGTGTGCGGGCCTTGTCGGCGGCAGGGCCCTGTGCGCCGATGACGCTCAGACGCTTGTTGATGGCTCTCTCGGTGCGGCCGAACTCCCGGCTCATCTCCTCGGCTGTGGCGCCCTGGGCGCAGCGCTGGGCGAGCTGCTTCTCCTCTGCCTCCGTCCATCCCTCGTGGGAGCGGCTGTGGGTCTTGCGGCGTTCCTCAAGGGTGGGGGCGTGGGTCTGCTTCGGCACGGGCGCGGGCCAGGCGGCGGGCGACGGCGGGGCCGGGCGGAGGGTGAGACCGAGGCGGGCGAGCTGGTGGTGGATGGCCAGCGGGGTGCGCCCGAACTCCCGGCCCAGTGCGGCGAAGTCGCGTTCATGACGGTATCTCTCGGCCAGGTGGGCGCTGTCTTCGTCGGTCCACGGCTCGCCACGCCGCGGGGCCGCAGGGGCGGGGGGCTCCGGGCCTGTGGCGGGGACGGGGGCGGCGGCTTGTACCGGGGTGGCGCGGGTTGCGGCACCGAGCAGCCGGGCCAGGCCGTCGAGGTGGGCGCTGTCGATGTCCCCGCACAGTTCTCCTTCGATGTCGCCGGCGAGGGTGCTGACGGTGAGGGTGGCGGCGAGACGGCCGTCGTCGTGGCGGGTGGCGGTCAGGAGGTAGCGGCGGCCGTGGTCGGTCGCGGCCAGCTCCAGGTACGGCTCGGGGGTGTTGTCGCGGTCGGGCGGATTCGGCAGGGTGCGGCTGCTGCCGACGGGCGTGGCCAGGAGGGCGTGCACGTGCCAGGAGGCCGTAAAGGTGCCGCCGCTGTCGAGCTGGTAGGCGACGGGGCCGGGGTCCAGGTCGGTGACGGCGAACAGGACGTTGAGGGTCTGCCCCGCGAAGGGGCTGGCCGCCTCGGGAGTGCCGGGCACCGGGAGGTAGGTGAGGGTGCCGTGCCCGGGGTCTGCGACGAGGGGGGTGTCGAGGTCTCCGTGCCAGTGTCCGGCGGTGTCCTGGAAGGCGTAGATGAGGGCCATGGGCGTGGTGTCTTTCGCATCAGCGGGCGGCCCGGGTCACGGGCGACGGGGTGTGCGGCGGGCGGCCTGGCGCGGGCGCCCCGCTGTTGCGAGGGGTGCTCAGTAGTGGAACTGGACGAGGTGGAGGTCGCTGATGGCGACAGCGGCCTGCTGCTGGTCGGTGGGCAGGGCGCGGAAGAAGTAGGCCTCGCCCATGCCGTCGGCCAGGATGCCGCGCAGTTCGTCCTCGTCCGCGTTGCGGTGGCGGGCCTCGAAGAGCGTCCGGGCGTGGACGGTGGGCAGGTCTTCGATCAGCGAGCGCAGGCGGGGGTCGCAGAACTCGCCACAGCTGGTGGTGTAGGTGAAGCGGGCGTGCAGTTGGACGGTGACGGAGCCGCCGTGGTGCAGGATCTGCTGGTGGGCGCGGCGCCTGACATCTGGCTGCCAGGCGCGGTAGATCTCCCGCTCGATGAGGGTCTGTTGGGCGGGGGTGAGGCCGCTGGTGTCTCCTGCGGCCCACCGGGTGACCGCATCCGGAAAGGCGAAAAGCCGGGGGGCCAGCTCTGCGGCGCCCTGGTGGCGCAGCAGATGACGCACGCGCGCGGGGGGCCGGACCGGGGGGCGGCTGGTCCAGTGGCGGGCGTCGGCGATGTCCAGGGCCTCGGCGACCGACGTGCTGGGGTGGGGCACGGTGCGGGGGTCCTCCTGTCGGGTTGGGGGCGCGTTGCCCCGGCCGGGTGGTGGTCGTTGTCCGGATGGCGGGGCGGGGCCGAGCCACGCGGGGGTGCCGACGGCGAAGTGAGGGGCGGGGCGCGGTGGGTGTGCTGGTGGCGAAGCCGGTGGATTTGTCGGCGGTGCGGGGAGAGGCGGCGAGTTCGTTCGTCGTCCGGCTGGCTGCCGCCAACGGCATCCTGCCGGCTGGTGTCCTTGACGATCTGGGGGTCCGGGGACATCACGCACTGGATCCGCGCACGAGCGAGGTGTTGCTGAGCAGTCAGGGGATCGGGCTGCTGTCGGTGCTGGCCGGCCGGGACGAGGCGCACCTGCGCCGGACCCTGCCCACCGCCGCTGCGGGGCCGGTTTCCTCGCGGGCGCGGCCGGCGCGTGTCGGCCCTTGGCCTGCGGGCTGGACGGTGCTGGCGGAGTGCTCGGGATGCACGGCCCGCCGCAGCGATGGACTGCCGCTGGTGTGGCTGGCCCTGCGCGCGTCTTGGCAGGTGTGTGTGCGCCACGGGCAGTGGCTGCAGGGCTCCGACCGGGCGCAGCACATCAGTCTTGCGGGGCTGGAGGAGGTGGTGGAGGCTCATCGGCGCCGGATGCGGCTGGAGCAGCGGGTGGGCCCGTACGCGCGGGCCCTGCTGGCCGACGCCCTGCAGGTGGCCGGGTTTTGGTGGCGGTGCCGACAGATGGGCTCGGACACGGTGTGGGCCCGACGGGAGCGGGCACTGGGCCTGGTGCGCCGGCCGCAGGCCCTGCCGCTGGTGGTTTACCCGGAGGCGGTCACGGTGGCGGAGGCGATGGCTGTGCACGAGCGGCAGCGGTGCTGGGGCCGGGACTTCGACAACGGTGCGCCCGGCTGGGTGTCGCGGCGCTGGATCACGTGGGTCGGTGAGCGGCTGGGCATGACCGAGCAGATGGAGCACGGGGGCTACCGGACGCTGCGGAGCTGGACGATGCAGCACCGCGTCGCCGCCCCGGTGGCGGCCCGGCTGGCGCAGACGGCTCCGCCGCCGGGTTACCGCTCGGGTCAGATGCAGCCGTTGGAGCCGCACCGGCCGCTGTCCGAGACGCTGGAGGACTCCTCTTGCCTGCCCTGGAGGCTGGACGGGCCGGTGACCAGTCTGCCGTGAGGAGCGCGGCGGCCGTTGGGGCGGTGTGGGGCGGCCGGTTCGGGCGGGCGCCGTCACCATGGGACGGCGGTGTCGGTCAGCGCCTGTGCGGGGTTGTGGTCCTGGCGGCAGTGCTCGAGGAACCAGTCCATGGTGCGGACGGCGACCGGCCGGACGTGGCCGGGCGAGATGCCGACCCGGAATCCGCAGTCGGCCTCTCCGGTGATCTCCAGGATGCTGGGGGTCCGGGTGGCGTAGACGATGTGGCCTGCGTGGACGGCCAGCGGGAAGTGTCCCGTGCGGGCGGTCTGGCACAGTTTGCGGTGCACGTTGGCGCGGGTGTTGGCGGTCACTGCGGCCAGCAGGTCGGGGCGCCAGCTGGGGTCGGACGGGCTCGGCCAGGGCAGGGCGGGGTGGTGGTCGGGGTCGGCGGGCTGGGCGGCCAGCCGGGCAAGGCCGCCGTCGGCGGAGGCGTGCACTGCGCGCAGCAGGGCCACGCCTGCCGGATCACCGTGGGGCAGATCGTGCAGGGCGGTCTCGAACGCCTGCGGGGTCATCTGGGCGGTGATGCCCAGGCGTTCCAGCGCGGTGAGGTGGGCTTTGCGGAAGCGGTCGTACCAGGGGTTGAGGTAGGGCCCGGGCGGGCTGGTGCGCCGCAGCCAGCCTTTGACGGGCCGGATGGTGATGCCGCGCTCCAGGGCGTAGGCGACCGCCGGAGTGGGGTGCCAGGCCAGGCCTTCGGTGGGGAAGGGGGACGGCAGCTGGGGGTGTTGCGGACGGACGGGGGGCAGGGCGACCAGCCAGCTGCCGGGGGTTCTGCGGTCGAAAGGAGGTTCATCGACCTCGCAGGCCGGGCCGTCGGCGACACGGATGTTGTTGCAGTCGGCGACGTAGGGCAGGTTGACGGCCAGGCAGACCACGTATGCGCACTCGGCTTCGGCAGGGGTGGGGGTGCGCCACCAGTTGAGGTCTTCGACGGCGAGGCTGTCGGCGGCCGCCCGGCCCGCGGCGAGATGGTGGCCGGCCGGTGCCTCGCACGGTGCGGGATCGACGCACTCGGTCAGTGCGCCCGGTGCGCCCGGGCACAGCAGGGCCCCGGAGACGGGGTGCTGGCGCGCTGGCGGGCGCAGGTCGCTCATCAGCCGGTGGCCGCAGTCTCCGGGCGTGCCCAGCGGGGTGCGCAGCAGGCTCGTGTACTGGCCCAGCAGGCTGGCCAGTTGGGCCGCGTCGAGGGTCTCGGGCAGCTTCCACGCGTCGCGGTACAGGGCGCCCCAGGCGGTGACGGCCAGGTGGATGCCGTCGCGGTGGGGGTCTTGGTTGCTGGGGTGGAGGGTGGACCAGGGGCCGAGTCCGTGGGTGTCGGTCTGCCAGCCGATCGCCCGCAGCTGCTGCAGCAGGGGGTGGTCGCTGCGCGGATGCCGCTGTGCCCAGGCGGGCGGGGCCAGCGGCAGGGCCAGGTGGGCGGTGGCCGCCTCGGTCAGGACGAGCAGCGGGCCGACGTCCAGCCCGGCCCCGGGTTTGACGGCGGGCGTGCCCAGGCCTGCGGTGACGGCCCAGGACAGCAGCTCGGTGCAGTTTTCGGCGGCAACTGGGCGTCGGTGGCCGTCGGGGTAACGGGCGGCAAGTCCCTGCCCGCCGTCGGTGTCGATCACGGCGAGGGGGCCCTCGCTGGTGCGGCGCCCGACGGTGAGATAGTCCAGGCGCGCGGCGGGAACAGCCGGCGGGAAGACTGCTGCTAGCTGGATGGAGGCCGGTGCCACCCTCTGTGGCGGTACGGAGGGCGCCGGCGGTGAGGCGGGGCCGGGGCACCGGGTGCCCAGATGCTGGGGTTTGCCGCCGACGCGCTGGCCGGTGGGTTGCCTGCAGCGTCGGCACGGCTGGTCGGTGCCGGCCTGGGACGGGATCTCGCGGTGGATGGCTCCCAGAGCGGGCCAGTCCGGTGCGGTGGTGTCCGGATACGCGGGCGCGGAAGTCTGCGTGAGCCGTGCGTGCAGCCCCGCCAGCAGGTTTCGGTAGACATCGGCGTTGTGGCCGCGCGGGGTGGTGGTGCCGTTCTCCCAGTCCCGGACGGTGGTCTCGGTGACCGAGCAGGCGTCGGCCACCTGGTGCAGGGACAGGTCGGATTCCCGCCGCAGCCTGCGCCGTTCGTCGGGGGTGGGCAGGTCGCGCGGTGCGGCGGCAGGCAACATCGCGTCCGTGGGGAAGAGTTCGTTCACGGCTTGTCTCAACTCCTTGGGCGGTGGGGGCAGATGGCGGCACGGGGGCTGTTGCCGGCGGGAGCGCTTGGCAGCGGAGCATGCCAGGGCCCGAACACGGTGCGTGGGCCCGCATGAACGTTCTGCCGCCGGATGTGACGATCTGACCTGCGCCGATGTGCCGTGATTCGAACCCGTTCGGGTGAGGCGCGCGTTGGCGGTCGCCTCACGCCCCCTGCCGGTCCCGCCCCACGCGGCCGACGCCGTGCCGCGCACCGGCCCGGCCGGCGCGACAGGTGGTTCGTTCACACGATCGAGCGAGGCGCGCGCCGGACGCCCGCGCCTCGCTCGTTCGAGCGTGTTCGAGCCGGTTCGCTTCCCTGACGGAGGGTCGGGCCGTCACCGTGTTCGACACCGCCCGGATCGATCACACGGGCGACGTCCATGTTTTCGCGATCCGTGAAAAGGGGTGTGCTGTGCGGGATGTGGTGTGGGCCGAGTTCCATTCCCCGGCCGGGCGGCTGGTGCGGCGGCCGGTGAGCCAGCTGCTGCGGGAGGCGCTGGAGGAGCGGGAGCCGGTGTGGAAGCCGGTGCAGTACCGGGGCAAGCAGGCGATCGCGACATGGTGGCGGCCGGCCGGGGCGGCCCGCCATGCCGGCTGTGCGACGTTGGAGGCGCTGGCTGCGGCCCGCGCGCTGGAGTTCGATCCCGAGGTGGCCGCCTTCACCGCGTGGCCGGTGCGGTTGAGCTGGGCGGACGGCGGCGGCGCCCATGTGCCGGACTTCTTCGCGCGGCTGGCCGACGGGCGTGCCCGTCTCGTGGTGCGCGCTCCGGGCGGCACTGCGGGCGAGGACTGGCCAGGGGTGCTCCGGCTGCTGGATGCCGCCGGGCTCCAGGCCGGCTGGCAGGTACGGGTGCACACCCCGGCGGACACGTCGGTGACGGAGGCGGAAAACCGGCGGCGTCTGTCCCGCTACCGGCATGCGCGTCTGGCGGATACCGAGGCGGCCCGGCTGCTGCACGCCGCGTTCGCCACACCGAGACCCCTCACCGAGGGGGTGGCGGCCACCGGCCTGCCGGAGCTTTCCGCCCTGGCGCAGGCTCATCACTTGATCTGGAAGCAAGATCTGCGCATCGACTGGAACCTGCCGTTCGTGCCGGCCCGGTCTCTGGTGTGGTCGTCCACGGCATCCCGGGCGGTGGCGTGATGGCCGCGCCGTGTGTGTCGGCTGCACGGCCGGGCGCCGTGACGGTGGGGGACGCGGTGCGCTGGCGGGGCAGCAGCTACCTGGTCGCGGCCCTGCAGGGCAGCAGCGTGCATCTGCTCAGCCACGGCGCCGACGGCGAGGACGCCGTCGTCCTGCTCGATGCGCTGCTCGGCGCGCCGGACTTCGCCCAGCTCGCCTCCCCCGACGACAGCATGGGCGGCCGGGCCGTGCCGGCACGGGAGGGCCTGGCGAGTGTGGCCCTGCTGGAGGGACTGTCGCCAAAGGCGCGGGAGGAGGCCGAGTTCTGGCTGGACCACGTACTGGAGGTGCACACCGGTCTGCCCGGTTTCGCTGCGCCCGGCTGCGAGCCCCGTCCCGGGTACGACCCGGCGCGCACGACGCTGCGTGAACGGTACGCGCTCAAGGCGGCCGAACTGCAGGCCGCGCACCACCAGGTGTCGGCGGCGACGGTGGAGCGCAAGCGGCTGGCCTGGCTGGCCGAGGGGGTGTGGGGGCTGGTCGACAAACGCAGACTGCGGGCGCCCGGCAGCCGCGGCCGCGTCGACGAGCGGGTCGTGCGGCTGCTGCGGCAGGTGTACGGCCGGCTGAAGAAGAAGTCCACCGGAACCAAGTCACGGCTGTTCGAGCTGCTCAGGAGGGCCTGCGTGAAGAAGTTCAAGAAGAGGGAGGCCGGGCGGCTGCTGCCGTCACGGGCCACGTTCTACCGGCTGCTGAAGCGTCTGGGGATCGCGTGCGGCAGTAGCAAGGACACCGTCCGGCAGCGGGAAAGCGATGGCAGCCGCCCGCAGCCGCCGTTCACACGGGCCATGGCAATCGCGCCGGGTGAGCAGGTGCAGATCGACACCACCCAGCTCGATGTGCTGGCCCTCGATGAAACGGGCCGGGCCGTCTCCGTCGAGCTGACCGCGGCCATCGACGTCGCCACCCGGTCGATCCTGGCGGCGGTCATCCGTCCCAAGTCCAGCGGCACCAAGACCGGTCCCGACAGCCGCCGGCACGGCGGCCGCGCGACCAAGGCCGTCGACGCGCTGCTGCTGCTGGCCCAGATGTGCACGCCGCAGCCGGTGCGGCCGGGCTGGTCGCGCAGGGCCCACGCCGAGGGCTCGGGACTGCCGTATGCGCAGCTGGTTCAGGCCGATGAACGCATGCGGGACGCGGCGGCCCGGCCGGTGATCGTGCCGGACATGATCGTCATGGACAACGGGAAGGTGTTCGCCGGGCGGGCCTTCATGGACGCGTGCGCCTATCTCGGGATCTCGGTACGTCCGGCCTGCTACCACTCCCCCACCCACAAGGCGATCATCGAGCGGACCTTCGGATCGGTGAAAAGCCTCTTCAGCCAGTTCCTCACCGGCTACACCGGCCGGGACTTCACCCACCGCGGCAAGAAGGTCGCATCCGAACGACTGTGGCGCCTGGACCAGCTCAACGACCTGCTGCAGGAGTGGATCGCCACCGGCTGGCAGCAGCGCCCGCACCAGGAACTGCGCAACCCGTTCCTGCCGTCCATGGCGCCGCGCACGCCCAACCAGATGTTCGCCGCGCACGTGGCCAGCAGCGGTTACGCACCCGTGCGGCTGACCGCAGAGGACCGGCTGCGGCTGCTGCCGACCGCATGGGTGCGCGTCACCGACGCAGGCATCCGGCTGCACCAGCGCACCTACGACAGCCGGGCGCTGAACGGCTATCGGGGCGCCGCATCCGGCTGGCCGGGCAAGAAAGAGCGCTGGCCAGTGCGCTACCACCCGCACCAGCCCGAAAAGGTATGGCTGCAGGACCACCGCACCGGCACCTGGGCGGAGGCCGACTTCATCCACCAGCGGGTGATCGGCGACGAGTGGAGCGAGCACGTCTGGGACCAGGCCACCGCCGCCCACCTCGAGCAGGGCGGCAGCGCCAATGACGAGCGTGCCATCGCCCGCGTCGTACGCTCCCTGCTGGAACGCGCCGGCCGCGGCCCCGCCCGCACCACCGAGCCCGCGCCCGCGTCCCTGGAGCGCGGCCCGCAGGTGGGTCCCGCGCCGCGCCAGAACCCCTACGCGGGCATCCCCGCCCCCGTCTTCGGCCGCATCCCGGCCCTGCCCAGCATGGACGTCGACCCGAGGCGTTTGTCCCTGCCCGCCGCCCACGACCCGGCCGGCCAGGACGTGCCCGGCAGCAGCCTGTACGGCGAGAGCGCTTAGAACCCGTCCACCCCTTCCCGCCGTGGCCGGTGCGAACCCGCCCGCCCCGGCAGCTTCTCTGACGATCGAAGAAGGCTTCGAGGTGCCCCTTTCTCCCCCTGCTGCCGGCGACGGCGAGCGGCCTGAGCGGCCCACCGTCCGCGTCGGCTGGCAGTCCTACGTCCACCGCATCGTCGTACCGCCCGAGTTGGGCGACTGTCCGCCCCCAGACACTCCCGTCGACGCCGGTGATGCGCGCCTGCGCTATCACGCCACGATGCGCACGGTGCAAACACCCGCGTTGAAGAAGGCCGTTGTCCTGGCGAGGCGGCTGTGGCTGGCCAGCGGCTCACACAGCGAAGGACCCCTGCACCTGGCCATCGACGGCCCCGGCGAGACCGGGATGACGACCGTGCTGCGGCAGATCGGCCGCGCCTTCGAAGGCATCGTCAGCGACCAACTGCCCGCCGACCGCACCCGGATCCCGGTCATCCACATCAACGTGCCCCTGTCCCCGGCCAGCAAGCTGGACTGGTCCATTCCCTTCGCCGACTTCGTCGGCCACCAGCACACCAAGGATCCCGAAAGCGGCCAGCGCAGCACCGACATGACCGGCCCCGTCTGCCATGTCATGAAGACCCGCGGCACCCGCCTGGTCCTCGTCGACGGCATCGACCGGCTGGAGAACTCCGAGCTGAAGACGGCCTTCGACTACTTCGGCTACCTCGCCGGCGAGTTCGGCGTCTCCTTCGTCTACTGCGGCCCCGGCGCCCGGGACATCGCCAACGCCGCCCGCCGCGGCAAACGGGCTGAGGCACCTGCAGGCGGAGCAGGCGGCATCCCCGCTCTCGCGGTCAACCCGATCCCCTACAGCCCCGATGCCTACGACATCTGGCACGAGGTCATCAAGTTCTTCGATCAGGACCTGCGCCTGCACCGGCACAGCCCCGGCGACCTCCTCGCCCTCGCCGCGCATCTGCACGAACGCACCGGCGGCTACATGAAGCCGCTGTCCTACCTGATCTGCCAGGCGGCCCAGGAAGCCATCGAGACCGGCGCCGAAGCCATCACCAAGGAGCTCCTCGACAACCAGCTGGTCGGGCGTTTCGAAGATGATCCGATTCTGCAGATCTGACACGCATCTCCTCAGATCATCCGCTCGTTGCACTCCAGGTAACCCACGGGCCGCTGCCGACACCATGGCCTGCACCGACAGACGTGCGCCGCGCGGCGCCTCTGCGCCGACGGCGATCCTGCAGCCCCCTCCCCCACTGAAAGAGCTTCTCCCCCATGGCCCAACGCAAAGCCAAAGCTGCCCGTCCCCGCCGGACACCCGCCATCGTCGTGGCGGACACAACCGAGATCGGCGCCTCGCCCGGCGTCCTCGTGGTCAGGACCGGTCCCTTCACCAGGACCCCCAAGGTCTTCACCGTGCCCGCCGAGATGGTCGGTTCGTTCGTGCCGAAATTGCACGATGCCGCCTGTGCGGCGGAAGAGGAGTACTGGGACCTTCTGCCCACCTTCCGCACCGGGGCCGCCAGTGACGACGCCGCCGAACTGGCCAGGGCCAAGGAGAAGTGGCTCCTTTCCCAGCCCTGGCAGCGGGAACAGCAGCGGGTCCTGGGCACAAAACCCGATCGCCTGTTCTTGATGGACTACGCGGGACACGTCGGCGTCGTCGCCGCTGCACCCTACGCGGCAGCACCCCATCTGCTGATCTTCGATCCGCTGCAACTTCACCGCCTGGCTCCCGTGATCCAGCAGTCCGCCGCCCAGGCACGGCACAGCCTGCCGGACGCCGTGGCCGACCCGGCACAGCGGCTTGCGGCAACACAGCGCGAATGGGCTTCGGTTCCCTGGCCGCGCACTCCCGTCACCCTGCCCGCCCAGCAGCAGGCAGAGAGAGTCATCACGGGGCTGCGCACCGAGTTCCTGCGCCGGGCCCCGCTTCTGAAGGAGCGCTGAGCGCTCCCGGACAGCCGCCAGCTCCGGGCCCACAGCCCCCGGCTCCCACAGCAGGGCGGTGCACGGCCGATCACCACTGCCCGGCCCGTCGAGGGGCTGCGGCCTCTTGGTCCCGCCGGGCAGCAGACGGTCCCCTTCCCCATCTCTCGGCCTTCATTGCCTGCTGGTGCGGTACGCCTTCCCAGCGCCCCGCCCTCCCCCAACTCAGAACAGGAAATGCCTGATGGAGCAGTACCGCACATTGCTGGAAGTGCGCTTCCCGGATGACGACTGCCAGGACGGTCCCTGGCAGCGCTACGACGAGGTGCTGGATCCTTACTACTCGCAGGCCCCCTGCAGCGAACAGGTGTACTTGGACGACAGCGAATGGCTCCCCGACACTATCCAGGAACGCGCCCAGGACGATCTCAACGAGGCTTTCGACATCGTCATCGACGAGCAGTATCTCGCGCGCGTGGTACTCAATGGCTCCATGGATGTGCGCGTCCGGCTTGTAGAAGAAGGTTCGGGCGACACTGCTGACAAGGTCATCGCCGTATGCACGCCGTCCCCCGAGCAGGAGGCCCGGGCATATCTGGGATCGGCCCTGAGCGGCTACGACGCCGTACGGGAGGATCTGCGCCGTCGGCTGCTGCAGGCACACCGGGCAGGCGTCAGTGCGGAGGAGCTCATCCGCAGGACCGCGGCACGGATCGAACCCGCCGAAATCCAAGGCCTGTTCGAGGCGAGCCGACTGGCCGAGGCGGCACGCGCTGTCATCGCCCGCTGGGAGGACCCGGAAGACCGGGCAGCGGTGAGCATCGGAAGGAACAACTCTGTCCTCGTCCTACTGCGGACCTCGTTCCAGCAGGAAATGAACTACGAGGACATGTGCCGCAGCGACGGCGAAGGGTACGAAGACTGCAAGGACGGCGACTTCTGGGGTTACAAGGAGGGCGTACGTGATGCCGAAGCGCTGCTGCAGCTACTGGCCGAGCACTATACGGTCACCTGCGGCAACCGCCCGGCGACAGCGTCCGACCTGGCCCCGCTGGATCCCGTCCGGTGGGGCCGGGTAAGGATCACTCCCAAGCCGGGGTCGGGGCAGGCCTCGTCCATGCCCTCGCCCTGACACATCGCCACGGCGGAGGGCCTGGGCCAGGCCGGAAGTATGACTGCCCAGCCCAGGCCGGGCCCTCACCCCGGCACGCCCCCTCGTTCAAAGCAATTGCTGTGATCAGAAGGGGTTTTCTGCCGAGATACCGCGCTGCGGGTGGGCGAGCCGGGACACTTGGGCAAGTTGCAGGGCCAGTTGGCGGCGATGCACGTCGTCGTACGGGACCACACGCTCACGGACCGCCAGGCCGCGGTCGAGCAGGTGGAATCCCGCAGCCTGCACCAGGCGGTCACGCTCCGAGTCCTCATTGTCGACATCCGCGGCGGCGAGGCGGCACCCCGCGCCGAGGAGCTCCACCGCCTGTGTGGCCAGGTACGCTCCGAGGCCGAATCCCCTCCATGCCTTCTCCAGTTGGACATTGAGGAGGACCAGCAGATCGCCGTGTCCTTTCAGGCCGAGTCGACAGAGCTGGCTGTCGGGGTTCGCCCAGGCCGCGCAGAGGCGCGCGGCCAGGCTGTCGAGATGGTATTCCTCGCCGTGAACGCTCCCCAGGGTGTAATCCTCCTGCCCCCAGTCCAGCCGCGCCAGTGCCAGCTGGCCGATCCGCCCCAGCGCGGGCTCGGGGTCGTCACCCGCCGGCCGGTGGTGCACGCTCACGCTCCACCACTGGGCGTCCTCCTGCGCCCACCAGGGCGACAGGCGGTCCGGCTCGCAGGAGAACTCCAGCTTCAAATCCCCTGGGTTTCCGGGCAGTTGCAGCGGATCGAGAGGGCCGATCCGCCGTGGAACGCCGCGCCGCTCACTGACCGGTCGCCCTGCGAGGCCGGGGGGCCACGGCGCGCTGGAGACGCTCCTGGTCAGCGTTGATCTCTGGTTCTTTCTCTTCGTAGTACCAGTCGTCGGCGCAGTCGGCGTCGGCGAGATGGAGCCTTTCAGCGAAGTACTGGGCGTGCTCGGCGGCGGGCAGGCCGACCGTGACCGCGGCCCGCATGAGCTGCGTCATGAGACCGCCTTCGACATGGTGCATCCAGTCCCGCTCCTGGCGGTGGTGCTCTGCGAACAGGCCGGTCTGCTCGCGGACAGCCTCGCCACCGCCCGCGATCATGTGCGCATCGCACAGCGTCCGGTAGCAGGTGGGCCTTTCAGGGCACAGGGGCTGGTTACAGAGCCGGTGGGCGTGGCCCCAGGGCCCCTCTCCGAGATGGAAGCGCCGCCGGGTGTCGCTGATGACTACGCCGTCCGGACCGGCGGTCTCGACCGAGAGCTTGTGCCGCTCGAGTCCCAGACAGCCCGACTGCCAAAAGGTTGACGACGGCCAGAACGCTGGTGCGGGCGACCTCGGTTCCCAGGATGGCCGAGTGATAGACCACGGTTTCATGGCTGCGGTGCGCGGGGGTGCGGGAGGACTCCTCGATGAGGTCCCAGGCCGAGAAGGGGGCGGCGGTGGGGGTGCTGGGTGCTGATACGGGCGGGCAGGCGGGTGCAGTGCTGCTCACGGCGTGGCTCCGTTGTGGTGTGGGGGCGGGAGGGGTCAGAGGTGTTGCATGGACGGGCAGGCACAGTGCGAGCACGGCTCGCCGTCCGCGGCCTTTCCGGGGTGGCACGACCAGTCGTGTCCGCACAGGCAGAGCAGCCCGCCGTGGACAGCGGAAAAGGAGCACACGTTGCAGGCCGCGCTGTCCGGCTGGGGGCTGGCCGGCGGGGCGAGCAGCACCTCGGGGAGGCGTTCGAGCAGTTCCCGCGGCAGGCCGCAGCGGCCCTGGTTGAGGATGATGTCGGTCAGTTCGTGTTCGAGCCATGCCCGGGCCGGGTCGGGAGTCTTGGCGATCAGCCAGCTGCGGAATCCCGCCGGGGCGTCGTCGAGCAGCACGGTGTCCCCCTGCCGTGCCTTGTCCAGGATGGCTGCGAGGCGGGCAGCGAGTTCGGCGCCGAGCGCCAGTCGGTCCCCTGTGGCCTTGCGGGCGTGCAGCCGCACCCCGGGCTCGGGCCGCACCGTCAGCACGTCGGGCAGGCCGGCGCCGTCGGCGCCGTCTTCCGGGCGGGTGTGCCAGGGACACGGCGTGCTGAGCTGGCTGACGTACCAGTCGCGGAATGCCAAGGGGTTGGCTTGGTCGCGCGACCATCCCCAGTCGACTACGCAGCCGCACTCCTGCTTCAGCGGCGTCCAGGCGATCGGTGCCGCAGCCGTGGCGGTGACTGCGTGTCGGCCTGGGTGCGGGCGGTGCGGCCTTCGGCGCGGCTTGTTCTTCTTCGTCCGTCCCATGTCTGCCCCTGCCGTGTCTGATATCGCTGACCAGTTCAGTCGGCGAATGTCTGTATCGACCGGTCAACGAGCGCTGGGATGAAGAGCAGTGGATGTGACCGTATTCTCGCTACTTCGTGTGATCGTCGAGCATTCGCGCGACACCGTGCGCCGGGACAGCGCCCTCTTCAAGGGCGGACGCTGCCTGTGTTCGCGGGGCCGGGGCGTCTGCACCGTGATGACGGCGCGTCAACCGCCAGCACCACGCCGCGTTGACGCCCCTCGACGCACCCGCCGCAGCGGTAGGACAGCCCGCAACGGCAGAGCCAGAGGTGCCGGCCGCAGCTCAGCGCCCCGTGGCCGGTCACCGGCGAGTGACTACCCCCGCATGATCATCCGTGTGAGTGAGCTGTGGCGGTACCCGTCACGCGCGGCCAGGGCCGTTCGTTGGCGCCACCGCACTCGGCCGTTCGGGCCGAGCGGAGGGAGTTGTGCAACTGTGCGGCGGTCTTTCGTTATCGAGCGTCACGAATTCGAGGTACAGGGCTCCTGGGTGCAGCAGGTCTTCACCAGTGTGGTGACCTTGCTCGTGGGCTGTTCCGGGTCCGGTAAGTCGACGGGGTTCGAGTCGCTGCTGTATCCCTTGGGGCTGAACACCGGGAAGATCATGCACGCGGTGCGGTCGTGCACGCAGGTCCGTCTGGTCTTTCGTGTCGGCGACACGCGGTGGCAGGCGACCCGGCCGGCGGTGCACCGCGGCGGCTATGTGTCCTTCGAGAATCTCAGCGACCCGGCGGTCGGCAAGGTCCGTCGGCCGGTCGCCCGCGGGCGCGGCGGCGAGCAGAGCGCCAGCGAGTTCGTCATGGAGTTGCTGGGGATCCCGATCCTGGGCAGCGGAGGGGGCCGAATCGGACTGGCCGAGGTGGAGCGGTGGATGGCACTGCGGCAGTCCACCATTGCCACCGCCTACCTGGGTGGAGGAAGCGACGCGGTCCGCCGGTTGACGGGACGGGTGCTGCTGGGCCTGCACGACGAGCACATCGACGCCCTCCAGCAGCGGTTCCAGGAGGCCAAGTCGGCCCACGCACAGGCGAAGACGTCGGCCGCGGCGATGCTCGCGGCGCGCCGCGATGCCGGGCTGCCCGGCCCGATGGACCTGGAGGCGACCGAACAGCTGTGGAAGCAGGAGCACACGGCCGCAGCCGAGCGGGCGAAGCAGGCCCAGGGGAAACTGAGCAGGCATCAGCGGCACGTGGCCGAGCTGGACAAGCAGCGCGACCAGGCAAGGTCGGCACAGCAGTCGGCGCGCCGCCATACCGGCGCGGTGGAGGAGCGGCTGCGCCAGGCCCAGCGCCATGAGGGCCGTTTGGAAGGCCGCCTGGAGGGACTCCGGCAGCAGGCGTCCGTGCCCCAGCACTGCCCGCAGTGCACTCAGGTGCTGCGCGCGGACGGCCTTCCCGAGGACCACTGCCGGGTGTGCAAACAGCCGGACGCGCTGTACGCGCAGCGCCTCGCGGACCAGGCGGCCCTCCTCGCGGAGGCGGAGCGGGCGCTCGCCTCGGCGCGGCAAGCCTGCGGGCGGCTGGAGACCGAGCTGACGCGGGCACAGGAGACGGAAGACACGGCCCGGAACACGGTGCGGGCGGCCGAGCAGGCGATCGGTGACTTCACGCGTTCCACCCTCGACCCGTGCCGGGCGGGCGCCCTGACACACGAGAAGGAGGCCGCTCACCTGGCCGGGCGCCTGGAGCAGCTCCAGGAACGCATCAAGGAAGTCGGGGTACTGGCGGCGCTGGAAGCCGAGCGGGACCGGCTGCAGGAGGCCAAGGACCAGGCGCACCAGATGTGGAAGGAGGCGGAGAAGAAGCTCGCCACAGAGCTCAAGCAGCTGGTGGAACGGTGGTCGCACCACTTCCTGGCCCGGCTCAGGGCGGTCAACCCTGATGTGCGCCACGCCCACATCGACCCCGAGACGTTCCTGCCCCACGTGGACGGGCTGGCCTTCGACGACCAGGCGGTGGCCGGCGGCCCGCAGACTCTGGCCAACCTCTGCACCATGCTCGCCCTGCGCGACCTGGCACGGGCGGTGCCGACGGTGCTGCTCCCGCTGTTCTTCATGGTCGACTCGCCGCTCAGCGGCCTGGGCGGACAGGGGCTGGACGGGCAGATGGCCGAGCGGCTCATGCAGCAGCTCGCCGACGCGGCCGCCGACGCGGATACGGACGGAACGCCGATGCAGATCATCGCCGCGGTCAACGATCCCCTGCCCCGGCCACTGACCGGGGTGCGTGAGATCCGCCTGGACCGCAACAACCGCTACATCCCCGCCCAACTCGATCTTGAGGCAGCCTGACCGGCAGGATCAGTGCAGCTGGGCCGGCGGCTCCTCGCGTCCGTCGGCCGGCTCGTCGCTGAGCCGGCACGCGGCGCGGGTGTCGTAGTTGGGAGCCGGCAGGCGCCGGTACACACGCTGCTGCTGCGGCTGCCAACAGGTCAGCCGCAGCAGGGCCATCTGCTGTTTTCTCCCAGAAAGCCTGCCGTGCGCGGGCCGCTCCTCACCCGCCCCTTCGTCGAGCGGCGCCTGTTCGCGCCCGGTGGGCGCTCAGGGGGCGGTCGTTCGAGGAGCCGCCGTGGCGCTCAGGTAGTGGGTGTACTGCTCTTCGGTCAGGCGCTGTCCCGACCAGCCGCTGCAGAACGAGCACATAGGCCCGTTCCATTGCCAGAAGTCCTCCAGCTCCAGCAGTTGCGTGAGGGAGATCCGTTCCAGGCGCGGGCCCAGTGACCTCGCGTGCTGGCAGGCATCACCGACCCCGTGGGAGCGGCCCGTGTACCGGCCGTGCAGGTTCGACCCGTACACCCACACGTCGGCCAGCGGCCCCAGCCGGCTGGGGTCCTCCCGAAAGGGGCGGACGTCGAAGGAATCGGCGGAGAAGGTGACCGCGTCGGCAAAAGCCTTGTGCAGCCCGAAGTGGACGTCCCGGATCTGCTCGCCCAGCTCTCGCAGATCCGTTTCGCTCGTCACGTCGGCGGCCACGGCCAGCGCTGTCCGCTTGTCGCGGCTGTCCCACCCAGCCTGCCGGCAGCGGCCCTGCAGATAGAGCAGGGTGTCCTGGGCGCGCACACTCCCGATGGTCTCCAGCCAGCCCTCCCGGACCTGCAGCCGCCGGTCCGACACGGCCGCTCCCCTCACTGCCGCGGGCTCCGGCTCCGGCTCCGTAACGATCGTGAGTGAGGCGGCTTGTGGACGGTAGGCCTGCGAGAGCTCGAGCAGTTCCTTGCGCCGCTGGGCCAGCAGGTCGCCGGGCTTCCGCAAGGCGGGATCCAGCAGGTAGACGCCGTCCTTGAAGTGGGTGAACCCGATGCTCTCCCACAACGCAGCGATCTTGCGGCGGGCCTGTTGCCGGTAGGACTCGGACACCTTCTCCCGGTCATCGGGCCATTCGGCCATGCCGGGTTCGGCTGCCACCGCGCAGCAGCCGCCGGACAGACGACGGATCGCCTCTGCCGCCAGGACGGGAGCGAGTCCGAAGCCGCGCCACGGCCTGTCCAGGAAGACCCGGTCGAGGATCAGCAGGTCACCGACCGGGCATTCGATGGCCTCGTCAAAGGCGTCCGTGTACTGCCCGGTCCGGGGGTCGAAGACGGTCGAGGCGATGGATTCCAGATCGGCCGACTCCGAGTCGGCGGCCTCCCATCGGTTGTCCGCGGTGTAGTCCCGCAGCCGGCACAGGAGCAGGTAGCCGATCTCCGTGCCCTCCTCGACGGCCCGCTCGCAGGCTTCGCTGCACCCCTGGGGGCACTCCTCTTCCTCGCCGTGGAAGAGGCGCACCGAGACGCGCCACCGCTCCAGGGTGTCCTCGAAGTCGTAGGGCTCGATGGAATGGTCGTGCGTGTGGACCAGGCGCAACCGGGCCGGGTCGCCAGGCAGTTCACGTGCCGGACGGCAGGATGCAGACATGTTCGGGAAGGGTAGTGGGCAGGTCTGACAGCCGCCGTGGATGCGACCCAGGATGAAGAGACCGGTGCCCGTCCGGAGCGCACCTGACGCAGGCACCCTGTGGGCGCTGTCCTGGTCTGCCGGGGACAATGTTGCGGAAAACGCCTTACGCGGACGTGCCGACCGGTTAGGGTCTTGGGCGGACCCGGGTTGTCGATCGCATCGACGGCACCAGTCACTTCTCGATTCTTGCGCTGTCCGGAGATGCGGCTGCACCGCGACTACCAGCAGCTTTTCCTGTCATGTGCGGTCGGCCCGGGGCCGGCCGCGGTCGTTGGAGTGCTCCTGTGACAGCCCCACCGGTTTCGGCCGTGCCCCGCACGTTCCTGTGCGAACACGCAAGCAGCAAAAGCCGTGTCCTTGTCCTGTTGGCCCATGCGGACGGGCCCACCTGCGCGCAGGCCGTGTTCACCTGCCGGGATGCCCACGTGGCGCAGCGCGCGGCCCGGCTGCTGTCGTCCGCCGCCCTCGACGGGGCCCTCACCGAGCAGCAGGAGATCACGGCCCACAAGATCGCCACGGCTCTGCCGGATGCGCCGGCCGCGTCCTTCCGTCAGGCCCTGGAGCGTGCTCGTGCCGGCATGTGGCCCAGCGCCGCTCCTGCGCTGTTCTCATGGCCTGCCGACGACCCGCTCGATGGGCTGGCGGAGGACGAGCCTGAGTTGCCTGTCTCGGCGACCCGTTCGCCGAAGGATGCCCGGCTGGCCGATCTGCCGGGCCCGGTGGTCCGGGTGGTGCAGTTGCGTGAGTTCCATGTGTACGACCAGGCCAAGGTGCTCGCTGCCGCGGCGGCGGGCGGCTGGGAGCCGATGCCGGAGGAGGAACTGGGCGAGGACGATCCGCACGACCTGGTGGGCGCGGTCATGTTCGCCGCGGAGAGCACGGGAGAGCTGCCCGGCATGGACTGGCTGACCGATGCGCAGGAAGGCCGCCTGCTGCTGTCCGCGCGGGGAGACGAGGTCGCCGACTGGTCGACCGAACCCGTCCGCATCAACTTCGGTACCGGCTGGCGGCTCCGGCAGGCCGCCAACCCCTATGCGGCTCCCCCGCGAAACCCCGGCGCCGCTGAGGCTGTGCCCGAGGAGCCGCAGCCGGACTTCGCCTCGCTCTACGCCTTGCCCGCGGCGTGCGGCTGCGAGGAGGAGGACTGTCAGAAGTGCCACTGGACGTTCACGCCGCGCACGGCCGATCTGCTGTTCAGCGCACTGAGCGAGCTTGCCGAGGCGGCCTACGACGACGCGGCCGAGTTGGGTGAGCGTCCTGTCACCGAGGACGATGACGGTGCGTGGGGCTTCTTCTCCCGTCTGCCGCAGGTGACGTGGCGCCAGAACAGGCAGTGGCGGCGCGGTCTGGCCCGGGCCTGCGACGATCTGGCAGGCGACCTCCAGCGCGGCACATGGCCCCGGCCCACCTGCGCAGCCGAGGAGATGGTCCTGCACCTCGCCCTCGGCGAGGCGCAGGACCATCTGGAAGCCGGTGACGACAACCCGCATGCGGCGCTGCCCACGCACCGTGACGACTACGACTTCGACGCCTGCTCGGATTTCTTCTTCCAGGACCACGACGTGCTGTGGCTGTACGACAGCAAGTACGACTCCGATGCAGCGGACGGCACAGGGCCCTCTCCCGTCCCGCCCGCCCTGCATCCGGACAACTGGTTCGAGGACTTCCTCAACGTCCCTGCGCGCTCCCCCGAGCGCGGACACCGCCGCTGAGCCGCCGGAACGCCCCGGCTGCGTGAGCCGATTCCACACCCCTCGCATAAGCCTCCCCCTGCCCGGCCCGTGCGGCGGTCGGCAGACCCGCAACAGAGAGCACCCCGGATGAACCTGAACACGCAGCCCGTGTGGGCCGAAGAGAGATTCGAGCGCAACAAGGTCCGTCAACTGCTGGTCCCTGGCGGCGAGTTGGAGGTCACGGACGAGGACGGGCTGCTGCGTGTCTCCAACGTCTACGGCCGCTGGCCCGCCATGCGCACCGCAGGAGAAGAAGGCGACGGGCTGACGGCCGAGCTGCCCAGCCAGCCCGGCCGCGAGGTGCGCTGGCAGGGCAGCCGGGCGGCACACGCACCGCAGACGGTGGTCGAGTCGTACCGGGGAGCCATCGGCTTTCGCCCCTACGACGAGCCGCGCAGCCTGCGCCGCCCGCAGATCGGCGCCCTGCACGCGGTGATGGGCCACTGGGCCTCGGGCCTTACCGATCCGGGCATCGTGGTCATGCCCACCGGCACCGGCAAGACCGAGACCATGCTGGCCCTGCTGGTGGCCGCGCGGATGCAACGGCTGCTGGTGCTGGTTCCCAGTGCGGCGCTGCGGGACCAGATCGCGGGGAAGTTCGAGACGCTCGGCATCCTGCAGCAGGAGCAGATTGTGACTCCCGCCGCCTTGCGGCCGCGGGTGGGCCGGCTCGAGCATGGGTTCAAGAACCCTGACGAAGCGGCGCGGTTCGTTGCGGCCTGCAATGTCGTCGTCGCCACCCCGCAGATCCTCAACAGGAGCGTGGGAAACGTACGGACGGCGCTGCTGTCCTCGTTCTCCCATCTGATCGTGGACGAGGCGCATCACTCTCCCGCGGACACATGGGCGCGGGTGATCGATGACTTCTCCGACCGTACGGTGCTGTTGTTCACCGCCACCCCGTTTCGGGAGGACGGCCGCAGACTGCCCGGCCGCACTGTGTTCCGTTTTCCGCTGCGGGAGGCCCAGCGGCTGGAGTACTTCAGGCGTATCAACTACCGGGCGGTGTTCGGTGTCGAGGACGTCGACCGGGAGCTGGCCGAGCTGGCGGTGGGCCAGTTGCGCGCCGATCTGGCGGCCGGGCACGACCACTTGCTGATGGCTCGGGCCGAGAGCATTCCGAAGGCCGAAGAACTCGGCGTGCTCTACCGGGAGTTTGCGCCCGACTTCCATCCCACCGTGGTCCACCAGAACGTGGGCGTCACGCGCCGCAAGGCGGCCGTGCAGGCGCTGCGGACGCGCGACTGCCGCATCATCGTCTGCGTCGACATGCTCGGCGAGGGATTCGATGAGCCCGCCCTGAAGATCGCGGCCATGCACGCGGCCCGCAAGAGCCTGAGCCCCATGATCCAGTTCATCGGCCGGTTCACCCGGGCCGCGGGCGGGCTGGGTGAGGCCACCGTGTTCGTCGCGCAGGAGCCCGTCGGCGCCTCACCGCTGCGCCGCCTGTTGCGCGAGGACGCCGACTGGAATCTTCTGCTGCGCGACCTCACCGACCGCGCCACCCTGGCCGCGGAGGAGACCAGTGCCTTCGACACCAGCTTCACCGGTGCGCCCGAGGACGTGGCGGTCAGCGTGCTGCAGCCGAAGATGAGCGCGGTCGCCTACCACGCGGCCACCACGCAGTGGCGGCCCGAGGCCGCCCTCACGCTCTGCAAGGACAACGAGCGCGTCCTGGACGACAAGATGGCATTGGGCGGCGAGGACTCCTCCGTCGCCTGGTATGTCATCGAGCGGCGCACCCCGGTGCGCTGGGGCGCCCCGCAGGAGTTGGAACAGGTCGTCTACGAGCTGATCGTGCTCTACTTCGACACCACCCGGCGGCTGCTGTACATCCACGGCTCGGAGAAGTCGAGCACCTACAAGGACCTGGCCGAGGCGGTACTGGGCGAGGGCTGCGAGCTGATCAACGGGGCGCGCACCTACCGGGTGTTGGCCCGTCTGGAGCGGCTGGTGCCGACCAATGTCGGGCTCAAGGACGCGCGGGACTACTTCACGCGTTTTTCCCTGCACGTCGGCAGCGACGTCTCGCAGGGCTTCGACACCGCCCAGGAGCACAAGAGCCAGACCCACATCGCCGCATCCGGATTCGACGACGGCGACAGCGTCTCGGTCAGTGCCGCGGCCTCGGGCCGGTTCTGGTCCCCCACCACCGCCCCGAGTCTGAAGGCGTGGACCGACTGGTGCGACCAGCAGGGCACCAAGCTGCTGGACAGCACCATCAACCTGGAACAGATCGTCGACGGGTTCATCATCCCCGAGGACATCACCGCACGGCCCCCGTACGCGCTGCTGGGCGTCGAGTGGCCCTGGCAGGTCTACCTCGGCTCCCGTGACCGGTACACCCTCACCTACGACAACCGCGGCTACCTGCTGACCGAGGTGGACTTCGAGGTCGACGACCACTCCCCCACCGGCCCGTTCCTGTTCTCCCTGACCACCCCCGCCTGGAGGGTGGCCTACCAGGCCGACTGGGACACCAAAGGCCTGGTCTACCGACCGCGCGAGCAGGACGCCGTCATCATCGCCAGTGGGCCGACCGCCCAGCCGCAGCCGCTCGAGGAATGGCTCAACGCCCACAAGCCCGACCTGTTCCTGGAGGGCGACCGCCTCATCGACGACGAAGGCAAACTCATCGCCCCGCGATACGCGCGCCGCCCCTACGACCCTTCCCTGCTCACACCGCTGGACTGGCTGGGTGTGGACCTCAGCAAGGAGTCGCAGAAACCACAGCGCCTGACGGACTCCATCCAGTACTACATGTCGGCCCACCTGCAGGCCACCGGATCCTTCGACGTCCTCATCGACGACGACGGCAAGGGGGAGGCGGCCGACCTCGTCGGCCTCAAGGTCGACGGCCGCTACCTGGATGTGACGCTCGTGCACTGCAAGTACTCCTCCAAGCCCGATCCCGGCAAACGACTCAAGGACCTGTACGAGAGGTGTGCGGCCAAGCCATGCGCGGCGCCAAATGGCGCCGTGGCAACGCCCTGCCCCTCCTGGACCATCTGCACGGCCGGGCCGTCAAGTACGCCCGGCGCACCGGCGGTGTCTCGCCCTACGAGGTCGGGGGGTCCAAGGAGCTGTTCGCCATCCGTGATCAGGCTCGCCTGCTGCGACCCCGCTTCCACACGGTCATCGCCCAGCCCGGCCTTCAGGCCGGTAAGGCCACCGACGAGCAGCTCCTGCTGCTCGCGGGCGCGGAGAAGTTCGTCCGGGACACCAGCGCCGGCGACTTCACCGTCTACTGCAGCCGGTAGATACACGGGCCAGCTGCGCAGCGGGCAGCGGGCAGCAGGCGCTGCCTTGCTTCCACTGCCTATTCCGGGCGGCGGCACGTCGGTCGTGGTCCGTCAGGTGCAGGCAGGGGCGGCTCGGGCCAGGTGCAGGGTTCGAACATCGTCTCTTTGTGAGACGTCTGCCGGTTTGCCGTGCAGGATGGCTTCTTGTCGCAGGGCCTGAGCGTGAATCGGGCTGAGTGTGAGGGGGACGAGGGTGAGTCACACGCCGCAGGGGACGGTTGCGTTGCCCCGCAGGATGAGGCATCTCGAGGTCGACCGCCGGGGATACCCGGTGATTGCGACGGTGGAACGCAGTCCGGAGGAGGTGGACTTCGGGGCCATCAGCGAGCGGCGGAAGCTGGCGCTGGCCACGTTCGACTGGTGTGCGGTGTGCGGCATGCCCTTCGCGGGCGAGTTGCGCTGGCAGATGGTCTTGCGCGACGGACCGTTGCCGACTGCCGTCATCAGCGGGGAGGCTCCGGTGCACGAGGTGTGCGCCCTGTATGCGGCGCAAGTGTGCCCCTACCTGTTCTCCCCTCACTCGCGTCTGGGGGACGAGATACGCAAGGGAACGGTGCGCGATCCCGTGGTGCGGTTCGCGGGCTTCGAGTCCACCAGTGCGGTAGCCGCTCACGAGTCGCAGCTGCAGCCCGGCATCTACACCCTGCACTTCGAGCACCGGGGCCAGACGGACGAGTTCTCCTACCGCGTCCCGGACGAAATCCGCGGGCGGTTCGCCGATGCTCTGGAACGGGAGAAAGAACTGCCGGTCAGCGATCCGGAAGGCGAGCTCATCCGGCTGTTCAACCGGCTGGATGAGGGAGGCGAGGTGGCCGGTGCGGCGCTGGCGGCGGGAGCCGCCTTCGCCAAGGACATCTTCGAGGTACAGGGATTTACCCCGTACCGCGGCAAGAGCTACCCGGCCGTCGCCGCACTGATGCTGAAGGGCACCGAGCAGGAAATCCGCGAGTTCTCCGACGGTTCCAGCGACGAGGCATACCGTGCCATCGGCCCCTGGGTACTCGAGCGCGCCGGCCAGTTTCCCACCGCGCTACAGCACTGGCGGGCCCGTGGCCAAGACATGGTCCGCCGCCCCGGTCCTTCCGCACCGCAGGGACCCGGGCGCAGTGTGGCCAAGAACGCGCCCTGCCCCTGCGGATCAGGCCGCAAGGCCCGCCGCTGCCACCCTTCCGGAATTGCCGGCTGACAACGCCTCACGCAGCTTCCCGGCTGGACAGTACGCCGCAGGCTGGATGGTCACACCGGCTGGCACTGCCCTGCACCGGTCTCGGTGTCCCCCGTCTGCCGCACGACGGCGTTGCGCACCAGGGCGACGAGCCGTTACAGGAACACAAGCGTCAAGGGCGAAGAACGGGAGAGGACTGCGATGTCGTACGGCGGAGGTCCGAACTGGCCGATGATCCGTGCCAAGCAGCGTGCCGAGAGCGAGGCCGACCATGCGCGTCGCCTCAGCGCGGAACTGCAGGCGTCGGCATCCGAGTGGCAGGCGAAGTTCGAGGCGCTGGCCAAGCGCGTAAGGGAAGCCGCGGATCGTGCCGGCGGGGAACACCAGCAGGAAGAGGGCTGCTGGTGCCGCTCCTGCTGGGATGCAGTGATCGCCACGATCGTTGAGGGTCCTCCGACCGCTTCGACGACCACCGGACCCTCCGGCAATGCCGCCAGCACGCTCTCCTTCTCCTTCGACGCCCTGTTCGGCCGTTCCACCCCACCAGGGCGCGGCTGACATGCCGTGGTGGGCGCCGCTGGACCGGGCACCGTGCCGCCGCTCGGCAACGAGAGCGCCCGCCCGTCCCACAGCCCTTCGCACCGGGGGTCGCCTGGTGGGCCCGGAGGATCGGGGTGGCGCCAGCATGCCGTCAACTTAAGCCCTCCGCAGATGAGTTCGGCGCGACAGTCAAGATTGTCTGGCGGGAGGGGCGCTACAGGGCACCGGACGCCACCGCGCGATCGCGTACGGTCCGCAGGCTGATGCGCACCCCCACCTCGTCTTCGATGTGCCATTCGTTCATGCCTTGGCAGGTCTTGGTGCCGCGGGCGACAGCGCCGGCTTCGTCGACCCGGCCGTAGGGGGTGCCTCCGGTCACAGTGAGGATGATGCCGCCCTCTTCGTCGATGGTGGCCCAATGATCGGCGGAGCGGTAGGTGAGCACGATGCGTGTGCCGGCCTTGAGGATCTGGGCTGCGACCATTCTGGCGACATCCGTGCGACGGCGCCCGGCTGTCGGCCTGCGTCTCGCGACGGCCGGCCGCGTTTGGGCGGCTGGCTCGTGGGAGCCGTTGTGCTCGCTGGGCAGAGTGGCGGGCAGGCCGAGGCGCTCAGGGTTCCAGATGTGTTCGAACAGGCACAGATACAGGTTCTGGCGGGTCTGGACGACAGTGGTCATGGTCTCCTTGAGTCCGAAGGACCTGAGGACTCTGTCAAGTTTGTGGGTCTTGATGAAGTCGCGCAGCAGCGGGTTCCGTTGGTCGTAGCCGGGGGCGATGATGCCCAGCAGGACGTTGCTACGGGCGTAGTAGGCGGCCTTGCCGTTGAGGGGCAGGTCGTTGATGCTGGAGTTCTCGCGTCCCATCAGCAGGCCGAGGCCGCCGAGTTGGTTGCGGCGGCTGCGGAAGACGACAGCGTTGGGTATCTCCTTTTCGACGCGGTGGTGGTGGTTGGCCCACAGGTGCTCGATGTGGAAGCGGTCCCGGTCGAGGTAGGCGAGTACGTCGTGCGGCCGCTGGCAGGCTTCTTCGACGTAGGCGGTGGCCCGGGCCAGCAGGTAGCGGATCTGGTGTGAGTTGTTGCCCCGCAGCCCTAGAGTGACCGCTTCGCGTACCGAGCCGCCGTCTTGCACAACAAGCTCGCCCAGTGCGGAGGCGACGTCAGCCGGGGTGCGGCAGCCACGCAGGAGGGGAACGAGGGTGTCGTGGACCAGGGCGTCGGCGTCGGCCGACTGCACGGGCATGTCCTGCAGGACTCTGAGGGCGTACCAGCGGTCCATGTAGAAGGCGACGAGGCGTCCTTTGTCCTTGGCGTCAGAGGGCTGGTCGTCGGGATCGATGGCGGCGAGGACGGCGATTGCCTGGCTGCCAAGTCCGTTGCGTTCGTTGAAGAGCACCGCCTCCAGTCGGTCGCCGTCCTTCTTGAGTCCGCGGCTGGCCGCGAGGAAAGGCCGGAACAGTCTGGCCGACTTCAGCAGGTCCTGGACGAAGCGCAGGAAGTTGTCGGGACGCTTAGGCACCAGTTGCAGGTGTGCGGCGTTCTGGCGGACCCACACGTTGAGGTTGCTGTCGATCTGCCGGCGGTCGTCGTCCTGGCCCTCGCGTGCGCAGCGGGCCAGGAGGAAGGCTTTGATGAAGCGGGATGCGGCAGTGGGGTCTTCTCTGTCGGTGGCCAGTTCCCGGATCATCTCGTGCCATTGGGTATTGAGCTGGTCTTCGTTCGCTCCGACGTGGGACAGCAGGTGGCTCTTGAGGAGGTCCACGGCGGTGAGGCGGGCGCCGCGGTCGTTCATCGTCTCGAACATGCGGTAGCCGTGATCGGAGTTGGCCGCCCGGATGCCGACCAGGACCACCCGGTCAAGCAGCCACTCGGTGAACCGGTGGAGGTTCTCCGTGTCGAGCTCTTCGGCAAGCTGGGATTCGATCTGCTGGCTGCGTGCCCACAGATTGCGGCGGGAGAGCGAGTCCCCGGCGCCGGTTTCGTACTTGCGGACCGCGACGATCGCCCGTAGGACGGGTTCATGATCGGTGATGCCGAGCGAGAAAATTTCTCCGTCGATCGTGATCACCCGGTTAAGCCGGTCGATCGCTCTGGCGTCTCCGCGCTCCTGCGCCGCAAGCCGCAGCTGCAGGAAGAGCAGGTGCAGCGTGACAAACCGCTGCTGCCCATCGACCAGCTGGCGTCGGTTCTTCGACGGCTCGTAGTAGACGAACGGCCCCAGAAAGTACTGTGGTGCTGTGTGCGGTCGGCGCAGGTACGCCGGGTCCGTCGACCAGTTCTTGAACGATCCGCACAGATCCCGCAGCAACGTGCGGACTTCGGCTTCCCCCCAGGTGTAGTCACGCTGGTAGTAGTCGATCTCATAGGTCACGTCACGAAACAGTTCCTTCAGGCTGAAGCCCTGGGACCTGATCTCGTCTGAACCCATGACACCACTCCCCACCTGCCCGGCGTATCGCCTTATGCTCCCAACTCTCCCTGGCGCCGTACAGACAGCGTGCGTGCAGGCACTGCGCCCGGGCTTGCCCGCCCGAACAGCCGACGAAGGACACCGGTCGACCGCGGCGCCGTGCTGCCTACGACGCCACGTCCACCGCCGACACCTCGGGGCCGGCCACGGCTTTCTGCCACAGCTGCGCGCCCTTCGTGAGCGCCGCAGTGGCCTCGGCCGGTGTGAGCTGCCGCCAGGAAAGGCCGCGGCGTCGCAGTACGCCGCCCACCGCCTCCGCCCAGTCTTCGGGGTTTACTCCCGGCCCGGCCTCATGGTGAGCGAATCCGTGCACGGGGACGGGCGGCAGCCCGCGGCTTCGGATGCGTTCCACGTCGAGTCCGGCGGCGAGCGCTGCCGCGGTCTTCGCGGTGTCCCGCTCCAGGCTTCCTGGCCTGCCGTGGGTCCATTCCGGGTCCAGGTCGATGAGCAGGCCCGGGGCCGGCTCGGGCAGGTACAGGTCGAAGCGGTCCTGACGGCGCCCGGGCAGGCGGAGGCGATGGTCCAGTTCCACGGTGAGCCCGGAGGCGGCCTGGACGAGCATGGCGACGTTGCACTCGAACGGGGAGCGGCCATGGCCGGTACAGTCCGGGCAGCCGCGCCCATTGGTGCGGTTGGCGAGCGTCGCCGGCCAGAAATGCCCTTGAGCGCACTCCCACTCGCACAGGTCATGGGACTGCGGGCGCAGGGTGTCCGGGCCACGGTCGGGTCGGCTGAGGTTGCGGCGGAACTGCCGCGTCAGCGCAGGATCCACCTCGGCCAGCGATTCTCCCGGGCCGTGAGCGCGGTTGCGGCGCTTCCAGCACTCAGGGCATCCCGAGGGTTTGACGGTACGGGTGCGGAACTGCAACCGGGCGGGCCACTGGTGACCGCATCCTTCCGCCGGGCAGCGCCACTGGCACCGGTCCGTGGAGGACAGCGGCAGGTCCTCCAGCGCCGTGCCCGGGCTGGACAGGTTGGACATGAACTCGGCCTTCAGCCGGGCCCGAACTGCAGCCACTTCGGTAGCCCTTCGCCGTCTTCCCATGACAACAGATCCTGACAGCCGTCACTGACAACGTCCGTCCACGGGCTCGGCCTGTCCTGTCGGGTACCCGGCAGCGGACCGGGAGAGCCACGTCTCGTGCCGGGGCAGCACGTTCGTGTCCGGTGATTCGGTGCAAGGGGCAGACTGCAGGTACATGACGTGTTAAAGATGCTTGTGTGCGTGTAACACGGGTGCTGATTGAAGGCTTCAGGGGTTGGGGACGCCTTGATGTGCGTCCGGGCAGTCATGTGTTGGTGGCGGGGGTCCCCCGCTCCGGACGTACCGATCTGATCACCGCCCTTGCCCGGGTCCTGGATCCGGATGCCGCGCGTGGTGCCGCACTGTCCGATCTGCATCAGCGGCCGGTCCTCCTGGACGGTGCCGACGACGCTGCGCCGGCTGTGGCAGGCGGTGACGCGGTCGAGGGGGAGGCGGAAGCCGTCGCCGAAGTGCCAGCCGCCGATGCCGCCGGCACGGAAGGTGCAGCGGGACAGGACGCGTCCGGCGACAACGTCGACACACGGGAGCCTGCCTCTGCGGTGCTGCAGCGGGTGGAGGCCGCCCAGGTCGAGGTGACGCTGACCGATCTCGATCCCGATGTGCAGCAGTTGCTTGACGGAGTCCTGGAGCCGCTGGAGGACTCCGGGTGTGCGAGTGAGGATCCTGATGCGTCTGCGGATGCTTCGCTGTGCGCGCGGCTGGCCTATCGACTGAGCTATGACGAGGAAGCCGAGACGCTGGAGTCGGTGGTGTACTTCCCGGCGCGCAGCAACCCGGCGCTCGGCCAGTACTCCCGGGTTCCGGCCGCCACCCGGCGGATGCTGCCGGTGGTCACCCTCGATGCCGGCCAGCCCCTGCAGTTGCGTGCCGGTGCGGGTTTGCGGCGCATCCTCGACGAGCGGGACGCAAAGGCCGGTGCCGCGGCCTTTGATGCGCTGGCCCAGGCCGTCGCAGAGGCCGTGGCAGCGCTGTCGGCCAGTCCGGCTGTGGCCGAAGCCGTCAACGCGGTACTCGCGGTCGGCGGGACAGGGGAACGGATCGGCGATACTCCGGTCACCGCGGAGCAGGTCGGCTTCCGCACCGAGGACGGGTCGGTGGCCGCACTGCTGCGGACCCTGCGTGCGGCGCTGCACTTGGACGCGGGCGGCATGCTCGGGCTGGCCCAGCACGGCAGCACGGTCAGCGCGGTGTTGTCGATGGCCGAGGCGATGCTGCTGGCCACCGTGCCCGGAGCCGTGGTGCTGGCCGACGACTTCGGTGACCAGCTGGATGCTCCGGCCACCGAGCATCTGGCGGCCCTGCTGCGCGCCCGCTCCGGGCAGGTGTGGCTGTCCACCCGGCGGCCGGAGGCCGCCCGGGCCTTCGAGCCCACCGAGGTCATCCGGCTGGTGCGGCACGGCGGTGTCCGCTCCCACCATCAGCTGACCAGGATCATGGACCGCAAAGCACTGGTCGCGATGCGGCAGTGGCACACCCAGCTTCTGGCCGCGCTGACCGCCCCCACGGTCGCCATCACCGAGGGCCCGCACGACGTGGCCGTACTCAGCATGGTCGACCGCCGCCGACCTCCCTCCTCCCTGCCCCTGTCCGCCCACGGGATCCGTCTGGTCGCCTCCGGCACCGGAGGCGAGGGGGGCATCAGCCAGATTCCCCGCGTCGCCAGCCTGGCACGCCAGCTGGGCTTCCGCGTCCTGGCGGTGATCGACCGCGACAAAGCCAGCGCCCAGACCACCGACGAGCTCACCAAGATCCAGGCCGCATGCGACGCGGTGATCCGGCTGCCTCCCGGCGCCATCGAGCGAGCCATTGCCGACGGCCTGCCACTGGAGGCGCTCGCCGACGCCAGCGCCACGCTCACCGAGTACGGCATCCCCGACCCCATGGTCGGCCAGCTCACCGAGGCCGCGGTGACCAACCTGTGCAAGGTGATCCATAGACAGGGCCTGCACGAACAGTTCCTCGAAGCCCTCTACGCCCAGCCCAACGCACCACACCCGCCGGTGATCTCCACGACGCTGGCCCTGCTAGAACTGGCCGCCGACCCCTCCTACAGCGGGCCGCAACTGATCGATGTGACCGCCGTGTCCCGGCCGGCGGGTGCCTGATGGCCTATCAGGCACGCGAGGACCAGCGTGCGGTGATCGAGAGCGTTGAGCAGGTGCTGGTAGTCAGCGGCGGCGCCGGCACGGGCAAGACCACTACCGCGGTCGCGGCCGCCCGCGCCCATCTGGAAGCAGCGGACGAACAGTTGCTGCGGCTGCGGCAGGAGGCGGCCCGGCGCGGACAGCGCGCCCAACTGCCGGCTGCGACACAGGTGTTGTTCCTTTCCTTCTCGCGCACCGCCGTCGCCCAGATCATCGACCGGGCCGCGAACGTCATCGGAGAGCTGCGGCCGCGGCTGGAGGTGTCGACCTTCCACGGCTTCGCCTGGAGGGTTATCACGGGCTTCGGCGCGCACCACGGCTTTCCGCCTCCCCAGAGCGTGCTCAGCCAGGCCAACCAGACCGTGCCCGGGGCCCCTCCCGGGCTGACGTACGACCAGCTGATGCCGGCCGCCCGCCGACTGCTGGCCCTTAACACGGTCCGCGACCACTACGCCGGGCGCTACACCCTCGTCATCTGCGACGAGTTCCAGGACACCGACGCCACCGAGTGGGCCTTCCTGCAGCAGATCGCCCCCGCAGCGCGCCGCATCCTGCTGGGCGATGTCAACCAGAGCATCTACGAGGGCTCGTTCAAACCCGGGGTGAACCCCGCCGCCCGGATCGCGGACGCCATGGCCCTGCCCGGCGCCCGCCGCATCGACCTGCAGGCCGCCAGCTACCGTGACCCCTCCGGTGTGCTGCCCGCCGCCGCGGAAGCCGCCCGCCAGCGCCGCTTCACCGACCCCGCCCTCCGCGCAGCCGCCCAGCAGGGACGTCTTACCGTCACACGGATCACGGACGACAGCGGCTACGCGCAGGTCATCGAGCTCACCCGGGCTGCCCGCCAGAAGAAGCACACCGTCAGCATCTTCACCCACACCAACATCGCCACCACCTCCCTGTCCGACGCCCTCACCGCAGCCGGTGTGATCCACGAACAGGTCGGCTTCACCGAGGCCCATGCAGAAGCCCTCTCGGCCCAACTCGCCCTCATCCACCACGCGCTCGGGCAGAAGCCCGCCCAGGTGCGGCGGGCGCTGGCCGTGTTCGTCACCGCGTGCCTGCGCGGCCGAGGACTCTCCGATCTCGCACAGCAGATGCTGGACAGGTCCAACCCCGCGCTGGAGCGTGCCTTGCGTGCGCTCGCGCAGGATCTTCGCTCGGCGGGAATCGGCCCGTACGCCGACGTCGACCGCCTTGCCGAGCTTGTCACCGGCGCCTACGCACGCATCGGAACCTTCCGCGGCCAGGAGGCCTGGCTCCAGGCCGCCCCCACCACCCGCCGCGCACTGCGCCTGCTCAAGGAAGACCAGAGCATCACGGCGGTGGCCGAACAACTCCACCGTGCCCGCGACGAGACTCTGGTGGGTGACAGCCGGCCGCGTCCGCGGCCGGTGCAGGTGATGAACCTCCACCAGACCAAGGGACGCGAAGCCGACACCACCATCCTGCTGCTGGCCGACGACGAGTACTACGGCCCCGAAGGCGAACCCTTCCCCATCGGCTCACGGCTGCTCTACGTCGTCATGACCCGCGCCCGCCACCAGGCACACCTCGTCGTCCCGGCCAACTCCCACCCTCTGTGGGCACCCCTCATCGCCACCCTGGAATAGCCCTCCTCCGCCAACGAGACCCGCCCGCAGCCGCGTGACCAGCGCGCCGGCCAGACGCGGCGGCTTGTCCAGCCCCAGAGCGTGGACGACGAGTCCGGCGGGAAGCGCTCTACGTGTCAATGAAAGCCGGCAGCCGCGCGGTCCGTTGGGCTGCCTGGCGGACTTGGCGGTTGACGTCCTGTCGCATCCGGGCGAGCAGGCTGTGTCCGTCGGGCAGGTTCCGGGCGAGATTGACGCGCACGCGCCAGTCGGGGTCGTCGGCGAGGAGGTTCCTGCACAGGCTGAGGCCAGTGCTGTCGGCGTTGCTGAGGGAGGTCGCCAGGCAGCGGATCCATGGCTGGTGGTGGACAGCCAGGGTGGTCAGCGGGGGAAGAAGGCGCGGTGCGAGGTGATTGAGGGCTCGCGCGATCAGCCGCGCTTCCGCGTCGGTGGCATTTCGGAGCTGGGTCAGGGCCAGGGTGACGATGCTGCCCGCCGTGTCCGGGTCGGTGCCCGCCAGCCGTGCGGCACTCACCAATGCCTGCTGGGGCAGCAGGGACGGCCCCGTCCGAAAGCGGAAGCGGTCCAGAGGGTGCTCCCGCGTGAGTTCCTCGCCCTGGCCGGCCGCGAGTTCGCCGCGGGCAGCGCGGAAGGCGAGGTCGACGTACGGCTGCTGCTGGTCACGGGGCAGGGCCGAGGCGGCCACGGTCATCGCGTCAAGGACCCAGCGCTGTCCGCCCTGCCCCGTGGGCTCTTGCACTTGTGCGGCGAGCCGCGGAGCCCAGGGCGTGAGCACGGTGGGCGGCAGCACCTGTTCGCCCAGCAGGACCAGTTCCGCGGGGCCGAGCTGCGGGCGGTCGCCGGGCTCGGCGCCGGGGTCCCGGCCGAGCCGCCCGGCGATGACCTCGCGGCACACGACCGGTTCGGCTCCCGCCAGAAGGAGCAGGCGCAGCGCGTCGAGGCTGCCTTGGCGTGCCGGGGCCGTGCAGGCCTCGGCGACGATCTGCGGGTGGCGGCTGAACAGGTCCTCGCCGTGGCTGACGACGGTGCTGATGAGGTCGCTGTTGCTCAGCACGGCCCGGGTCAGCCGTTCCACGGCTGCGGGCGCCTGCGTGCCGTGTGCCTCGGAAACCGCGGCCAGGGCCCACGCCTGTGCACGTGCCGTGGTGAAGCGGGCGGGAGCAGCAGCCGGGTCGGCCAGGGATGCTATGCGCTGTGCCTGGGCGGGTGTGGCCGCGGGGGCGAGTTTGGCGAGGGTGCCCCAGGCGGCGTCGGTGAGGGTGGCCAGGCCGGCCCCGCGGGCGGCGTCAGTGGCCGCTTCCTGCAGGGCGGCGTCGATCCATGTCCTGGCTGAGGTGTCGGTGAGCGCGTCGGCCATGCGTTCAGTGATGGCGAAGGCGCAGGTACGCTCCCACACCGGGCGGCCGGCCAGGTCCTCGGGTGCGGGCCAGTCCAGTGCCTGGGCGGGCAGGTCCGGGACGAAGGTGCGCACGGCCTTGGCTGTGCCGGCTGCGCCGGAGTTCATGAGGTGGGTCATCGCCGCGGTGGTGTTCCCGACGTTCATGTGCAGCCGGGCCAGGAGCTGTTCGGCCTCGTTCTGGTGTCCCCAACTGCCCATGGCGACGGCACGCCGGCGATACTGCAGCAGGTGTTGGCGGGCGTCGTGGAACTTCTCCCGCACCAAGTCGAACATGGCCGATGCTCGAGTGTCCGCGGTGGCAGGCAGGACGCTGTCACGACTGGCCTGGCGCAGGACCTGCTCGAAGCCGTGGGCACTGAAGATCTTCTCGCGTTCGCTGAGGGCCTGGGCGCTGCGGCTGAGGACCAGGCGCTGGGCGGCGAGCCACTCCCCGGCGTCCTGGTGGGTGCGGGCGGCCAGCGCGAGTTCGACCGCGTCGTAGTAGCCGTCGACGGCACCGTGCGTGTCTGCGGTGGTGGCCAGGAAGCGGGCGCGGCGGGCTGCGAGCAGGCCGCGGACGGGAATGGGGTAGGTGTGGCGGGCGGTGCGGTGCAGCTCGCGCCAGGCGTCGCCGGTGGGGTCGGCGTCGGCCAGGCAGGCCTGCAGGCGGGCGGTGTCCAGGTCGCTGGTGCCGCTGATCTCGGCAATCGCGGTGAAGCGGTGTGCCCGCTGGGTCACCAGCTCAGTGCGGCGCTCGGCCAGAGCGTGCTCGGCGAACAGGGTGGCTGCCTGGAGCACGCTGGGATCGTCGTCCAGTTGGGCGTCGAGGTGTGCGGCGACACCGTCGAGGGTGACCCGGTGCTCGAATTCGAACTCGGCCAGGCTTCCCAGGGTGTTCACCGTGCGGATCCGCGCATCGTCCGCCTCCACCTGCTCCTCCGCCAGGCGGATGAGAGTGGCGCGGGCCTCGACGGCACGGCCCTCGACCAGATCGCGGGCCATACGGGCCATATCCACACGCACGGCCGCGTCGGGGTCGCCGGCCGCGTGCAGGGCAGCGGCCTGCCGGGCGCGCAGAGCCCGGGCGTAGGGGCGGTACAGGGTCTGTTCGAGCTGTTCGGCGATCCGGCCGTATGCGGCGGCGGCCGTCGCGGGATTCTCCTGCCGGGCCTGGTCCGCGGCGGCGAGGTCCCCGTCCAGCCCGAGATGGGCTACCGGGCCGCGCAACAGGGCCTGCGCGTTGGGTCCCTCGTTCGCCTCCGCGGGCGAGAGAATGGGCGCCGGGGGCGCCGGGCAGAACAGCTGGGTGGTGGCCGCCCCGAAGAACGCGGTCACGATGTCCGGGTGCGGGCGCAGCAGGTCCGACAGGCTTTTGCGGTTCCACAACTCGATCTGCAGGTCCGGGTACGTGCCGCGCAGCTCGAACAGCTTCTCGCTGATCTCCGTGCGGTTCGCGTCGTGGGTGGTGACCACGACCAGCCGGCGTGCCTCGAAGGGCCGCTTGCCCCGCGCATAGCGGCCCACCGCGTGTTCGAGGTCGTACGGAGTGAACTCCTTCAGGCGTTTGGCCTGGAAGACCGCCGCGTTCCTGCCTGTCACACCGACGACGTCGATGCCGTGCTGGTTTTGTCCCCGCTCCCCGTAGAGCCAGGTCTCCTCCCAGCCCTCCACCCGCCGTGCCAGCCACGCCACCAGGTGCTCGACACTCTCCCACTGGAGGTCTCCGGTGTTTAGCAGGTGCGGCGCCGACACCGTCAGCGGCCGCGCCGTCGCCGACGGTGCCGCCAGCAGTTCGTGGTCCCCCTCCATCCTGCGGACCAGCCCGTCGCCCGCCGCTACCTCGTCAGCCATGGCAACGACCCTATGACCCGCCGCTGACAACGCCCCGCCATGCACGGCGGCGAAAGCTGCCCAGCAGACAGGGCAGTCGGCCGTGGCTTCCACAACGGCTCACGGCTGCCCCGCGTCATCGCGCCCGCCGCTGCACGCCTCGTCGTCCCGGGCAACTCCCGCCCTCTGCGGGCACCCATCGTCGCCGCCCTGAAGTAGCCTTCCCCGCAAACATGCCCTCGCCCGCTGCCACACCCAGCCGCCTGGCCGGCGCGCCGGCCACACACAGCAGCTTGTACAACCAGGCCGACGCGCAGAGGAAGAGGAAAGGGACAGCGTGCACAACGACCCCGACTCCGTCGCGTCGTTGCTGCGAGCGAGGTACAGGCGACGGCTGCCCTGCCGTCTCGACGAGCTGACCGGACCGGAGCGCGGGAGAGTGGGACTGCCGCTGCACATCGCGTGGTCGGGGCTGCGGGCCCTCGATCTGGACCTGCCCTAGCCGGTGCCGGCCGTCGTCTGGCGCCGGTCGCGCGGCCTGCACCCGCATGACGGGGTGTCACTATGCTGCGGCCGGAGGGGACCGGCCTACAGAGGGGATCATCGGGGGATGCAGGATCCAGGCTGTCTTCCGGCGCCTGACGACACGGGCTCGGCGACCGAGGAGCGTTTCACCTACCAGGCGCAGGCCGCGCTCCGTGGGGTGTTGGAGATGCTGGCGGGTGGCGGAGTGGTCCACGTGACGTGCGAGCATTTCGAGGATGTCCTGGTCGCCCGGGCCGACGGCACGGTGACGGGCGATGTGGTGCTGTGGGACTTCCAGCAGATCAAGTCCCGGGAGAAGCAGGATAGTTGGACCTTGTCCAAGGTACTCCGGAGCAAGGCTCTGGCAAGTCTTCTGCGCACTCATCGGGCCTTGCATGAGCACAGGGACCTTCCGTACGTCCTGACGGTCGGCGTGGAGGGTCCGCTGAGCGCCGAGGCGGATGTGCAGGCCGTCGCGCAGGGACGGGGCGGCGACAGCACGGAGCGGCTGGACCGGATCGCCAGGCATCTCGATGCGGACGCTGCCGAGACTGCGGAGTTCCTGCGGCTGGTACGCATCGAGGAACTGCCGGACCGTTATGAGCTGGAGCGCCGCAACCGCGATGTGTTCCTCGCTCTGGCCCCGCATCTGCGGGTCGGGGAAGTCGAGGCGCTGCACGCGGATCTCCTCAACCGGGTCAGGCTCGCGATGGGCGGGCGCCTGGGACCGCGCTGGCAGGCGCTGGTGACACAGCCCGATGTACCGGAGACGGTCCTGCGCAAGCGCCTGACGCCGCAGAAGCTCCGCGACGTCGCGCTGCGTCTGACCCGCCCGGACCTGGCCGACTACGTGCGCGCGAGCCGGCTCGCAGCACAGACGCATCCCTATCCCGAGGCCGGGCGGGCGGGCGTGCCGTCGCTGAGTTCCGTCTACGTGCCGCAGCGCCTGCACCGGGTCGCCTCGGAGAACGGGCGACAGCGCGACAGTCCGGCAGATCAGTCTCCCGGCGATGTTGCCGATGCCTCCGCGGTTTTGGGACGCGCACCCGTGTGTCTGGTGCTTGCCGGCCCGGGCGGCGGAAAGTCCAGCCTCCTGCGCGCGGTGCAGGCCGACTCGGCCGAACGCTGGCTGGTCCGCGAGGACCAGCGGCTGCTCGGAGTGACTGTGCCGGCCACAGCGCTGCTCGGCTCTCCTCTGCCACGTGCTCTGGCGGCAGCGGCAACCACACAGTTGGCTGCTTTCGCATTGCAGCAGACGCTGTCCGACGAGCTCTTCCTCAACAGGCCCGCCCCGGGCGCCTGCTGGCTCGTGCTGGTCGACGGACTCGATGAGATCACCGACCGGGACGACCGGCAGAACCTCCTGCGCACCCTGGCCAACTTCGCCGCCGGGCCCGACCCCCTGTACCGGTTCGTCGTGGCCACCCGGCCGCTTCCCGGGAAGGATCTCCGCATCCTGGGCCGCGACGTGCCCCGCTACCAGTTGGTGCCCTTCTCCCGCAGTGAACTGTCCAGCGCGGCCCAGCGTGTCCTGGACGGCTTGGGTGTGCCCGACTCCCGGGAGGCGGCGGGCCGGTTCGTCCGCGTGCTGGACGACGCACACCTGACCGGTTTCGCCCGTACTCCGCTCATGGCGACGATGTTGTGCCAGCTGTATGCCGCCCATCCCGGGCAGTCGCTGCCGGCCACCCGGGGTGCTCTGTACGCGAGATTCACCGACCTGCTGCACCGCCGGATGAGCGGCAGGGGCCTGTCGGGGGTGCGGAGCCAGGCCGAAGCCGCCCTTGCGCGTTTCGGCCCCACGGCCGTGTCACGAGCGCATGACCTGCTCGATCAACTGCCGGACACGATCGACAGCCTGGCGTATGGCCACCGCAGCGGTGGCATAACGTCTTGGGTCGGCGCGCTGGCCGCCCTGGACAGCGCGCGGCGCCCCCGCGCCGTGCCGGAGGACGACTGGAACGGTTTCCTGGCCTCGGTCCTGGGGCGCAGCGGGCTGCTCACTCGCTCCGGGGACGGTTTCGCCTTCCTCCACCAGACCCTTCAGGAGTACTGCGCTGCCCGCCACCTCGCGCGCACCCCTTCTGCCCATGCCCGTGAGCTCGACCGGCTGTTCGGCCCGTGGGAGGAGGACTGGGGGTCGACCCCGTGGGGTGCGCCGTTGGACACCGCCTCCTACATCGGCTTCCTCATCGACCCCGGGACCGCCCCGCCCACCGATCCCGCCACCTCCCTTGAGGCGCTGGCGGTGCCCGACAACATCCGCGGGTGCCTGCTGATCGCCACCCAGCTGTCTCTGGGCACCCTGCTCGCCGACACGTGGCAACCCCTGGTCCAGACGGCCGCACAGGCCATGGCAACAGCGAGCGCAGATCCCGACAGCGACGCCACCTCACGCGTCTGGGCGGCGAGCGTGCTGGCGGAACTGGACCTCCAGGAGGGCACCACCGCGCTTGAAACACTGGTGGACGATCGGCTCCTGGACGAGGAGTTCAACGAGGACCCTCACAGCCCGGACTTCAGCGACCGTCTCCTGGCTGCCAGGTCCTTGCTGGAACTGGACCCGGTGCGTGGGAAAGACGCCTGCCACCGGCTCGTCCGCGACTCCCACCTGTACGACTCCGTCCGGGTACGAGCCGCTGAAGTACTCCTGACTGCCGGGGACGAACGCGCCCGCCCGGCCCTGGAGTACCTCGCCGGAGCGGACATCCATTTCGACGACCGCCTCGACGCGGCGAACCGGCTCGCCCCCCTGGATCCTGATGCGGCAGTTCGCGCACTGCACACACTGATCGGCGACTACCGGGGCGACCCGGACTGGCTCGACTGGTGCAAGGCTGCCGCCCAAGCATTGGCCGATCTGGGCGACCCGCGCGGCCGGCAGATCGCCGGAGAGCTCTCAACCGGCCTCTGACACCCGCACCGGCTCCGAGAGCACGTCCTGCCAGGAGAGTTCGTGTTCGTCCATGTCCAGGACGTCGACGTGTACGAGGGCGGACAGCCTCATTCTGCGTGAGGTGAGGGAGCGTCAGGTACCGCTCGAATCGGGAATGCGTACCCCGGCGCTCAAGGAGGAATCGAACAGTTCCGATACCGACCGTGATGACGTCCCGGTAAGTGCCGGCGCCGGAGGCGGGGCACCACCTGCCATCGAGTCTCGTCGGCGCCGCCTGCAGAGCCTGTGGCGCGTGGCCTGGTCCGGGGCCTTCCCCGTTCACGAGGCACAGGGCTGGGGCCGGGCTGTCGGCTTCTGGTTGGACGAGGGATCAGAGGTGGACGGTCGACGCGGCGATCCCTCGGGGGCTGCCGAAGACGATGGTTGGCTGGCTGCCCTGGCCGTGGGCGTCGGGCGGGAGCACCGCGAGTGCGCTGATGGGGGCTGCGGTGATCAGCCGCAGTATCTCTTCGCCGGTCTGGCAGTCCCATGCCCGGATGGTGGTGTCGTCCGTGCTGGCGCTGAGCAGCAGGGGCTGGGAGTGGGCCGGGTGGTGCAGGACGGTCAGGGCGGTCACTTTCCCTCGGTGGCCTTGCAGAACAGGCAGAGCTTCCCTGCGTGGTGTGGCGGGGTTCCACAGTCTGATGACACCGTCGGCGCCGCCGGTTGCGAGGAACGGGTCTGGTGCGGCGGGGAGGGTGATGAAGGCCAGGCTGTGCGTACCGCCGATGCGCTGGGGCAGGCGGGCGTGGGCTGGTTGGCCGGGGTGCAGCAGGCGGACGGTGCGGGTGGCCACCGCCAGTAGGGGTGATTCGCCGGCGGGTGCTGCGGCCAGGGCACGGATGGTGCCGTCGGTGTGCAGTGTGTCCCTGTATGGGGCGTACTCGTCGTCGAGGGTGTAGTAGACGAGACAGGAGTTGCTGAACCCCGCGGCCAGGACAGGGGGTTGGGACGGTGCGGTCGGCAGGAAGAGCAGGGTGCGTGCATGGCTGCGGCGGGTGGGGTCGAACGGTGTCTGCAGGACATGGTGGTCGCCTTCTTCGGTGAGGATGCGAAGGCTTCCGTCGCTGTAGCCGACGGCAAGGGGTGTGGGGCGGTGGCGGGAGGCGTTCTCCGGGGCGGCCAGGGTGGTGATGTGGTGGCCGGGTCGGTCGGGGCCGTCGTGCGGGTAGGACGTCGTGCGCCCGGTTGTGGGAGAGATCTCTGTGAGGGTGTTCGCGTCGTAGCCGGTGATGAGGCGGGGCGGGCCGGTCTGTTGCGGGAGGAGGGCGACATGGTCGGCGTGCCGGTCGGCGCTCCGGTTGTCGTGGGTGTCGTCGCGGGCGGGATCCCAGAGCCGGATGGTTCCGTCCATGGAACCGGATACGACGAATGGTTCCCTGCCCACCCGCAGGACGGCCAGGCCCCGGATGGCCTTGGTGTGTTCGGCGGGCAGTGTGTAGAGCTGTTCTCCGTCGTCGGGGTCGACCAGGGTGATGCTTCCGTCGACACCGCTGCCGAGGACCAGCAGCCCGTTGTAGGCGAGGTCGGGGAAGTGGGCCATCGAGGCCACGGACCGGCGGATGGGGGCATGGGGTTGTGGTCGTCTGGTGACCGGGTCGAAGATCCGCACGCCTTTGCCGGAACGGGAGGCGATGGCAAGACGAGGCTGGCCGTGCCGGTCGGTGAATGCCTGCAGCGCCGAGGTGCCCATGCCCATGCCGGGCAGCTGGCCGGCGCTCTCGAGGGTGTATGCGTCCAGCAGCGGGATGTGTGAGCCGTCTTCTCCGATGGCCAGCAGCGTCTGGCCGTCGGGCAGCGTGATGGTCTCCAGGGCGTGGACGGTGGCGGGACGGCGTTCAAGCGTGCGAGGGCGTTCGCGCACGATGGCTCCGGTGTAGGGGTCCAGCGTGAGCACGCCCTGCGGCGTCGCAACGGCCAGCACGGTGCCCCGGTCCGGTCCGGTGAAGGATGCGATGGCTCTGATGCGGCCGTCCAGCAGGCTCCAGATGCGTCCGGTCTCCGGGTCACACCGCCACAGGCCGGCATCGCTGCCCACCACAAGGAGCGGGGTTTTCCTCCGGCGTGTGCTCAGGACGGTCATGGCGCGGACATAGGGGCCGAGGTTGGTGAAGGGTGCACCGAAGGGGACTCCGGTGCGGGCATCCCACATGGTGACGGAGCCGTCGACGTGACCGGCGGCCACGATGGTCGATCGGTCCGCGCTGCGGAAGGTGACGAGCTGGCAGACGCCGCTGGGGGTGCCCGCGAGGATGTTGTTGGGCGGGCGGAGCCGGTTCCAGCGGGGTACCAGTGACGGCGGCCGGGGCAGGGTGTCGGGGCGCGGCACGGGTTGAGCGCTGTCCGCCTGTTCGGCCAGTGCCAGGCTGTCGGCCCGTGCGGCGGGCGGGGCGTCGGCCAGGAACGGCTCGATGCGGGACCATGCGGCCAGGCGCCGAGTGCCGGCCTGAGCGGTGACGGGAAGTCCCAGGGCGCCGCGGATGCGGCCGTGGGATTCGAACGGCAGGAACGAGGCGGGGATGTGCGCGTCGTCGAGGACACCGCCCGCCTCGGCGTGGGCGATCAGGTGACGGCGCAGGTAGGGATGCGGCGGCTGCTGGGGTGCGGCCGCGAGGAGACGGGAAAAGGCCTGGGTCAGATGGGCGTGTACCTGGGTGCTGCCGGTGTCGGGGGTATCGTCGAAACCGGGCAGGGTCTGCTCGATGAGCAGGGTCTGGGGGGCGGTGCGCAGGGTTTCGCTGACGCGTTCGTGGATGGGCCGGTAGACGGTTCGGCCGTCTTCGACGGCGGTCGTCAGGTATCCGGTGAGGCGGCTGTTGCGTACCAGCCGGATCGTCGCTTCCGGGCTGTCGCAGCCGGGTTCGATGCCGTGGACGGCGGCCGGCCACACGGTCGCCCAGGGCAGTCCGGCGCCCAGTGCGAACGCCGTGGCGCGCAGGACGGCCAGGAGGTCCTCGGGCCTGGTGCGGGTGTGCTGGGCGACGTCCGCGAGGTCCTGCCGCAGCAGTTCCTGGGTGCCCTCGCGCAGTTGGCGGCGCCATGGGGCGTCGGACGGCGCGGGCAGGAAGGCGCGGGCGTGCAGTTGCTGGGCGGCCAGCCGGGCGTCCAGGAAGGAAGGGGTGACTTCCTGTGCGACGGCGGCGGCGACGGCGGCAATGGGCTGGTTGCTGCGGTGGACCAGCCGGGATCCCGTGGCGGGTTCGGCGTGCAGCAGGGCTGCGGTGTAGGCGGCGATGTCCTCTTGCGCACTGTCATCGTCGGTGCGCAGTGGGGCGGTTGCGTCGGTGGCCTGCCGGAGCAGGTCGAGGAGGCCCCGTTCGGCGTGTGTGTCCCTGACCGGCAGGGTGTGGCGGGAGGGGGGTGGTGAGCTGCGGATGCCGAGGATAAGGCGGACCGCGTTTTGGCCGTCGCCGCGCAGGGCGGCGAGGGGGCCCAGGACGTCGGTGATGATGCGGCGGGGGGTCTTCGCTTCGTCAATACCGTCGACGACCACGGTGAGCGGCCGGCCGGTGCGGGCCAGCGTGGTGCGGGCATGGCCGCGCAGCAGCTCGGAGGCGTCCGTGCCGGCCGGCACGGGCTGGCCGGTGAGTGCCCGGTAGAGCGCGGCGGACAGTTCCTGCGGGTCGGTGTTGCGGGCCAGCACCGCGGCGTCGATGGCGCCGATGGGCACCCGCAGTTCCTCTGGGATCGCTGCCAGGTAGGGGCGGTAGACGGGGTTGTCGCAGAAGCGTGGGTCGCTGAGGGTGACCAGGCGGGCGAGCAGCGCGCTTTTGCCGGAGCCGGCCTGCCCGGTGACGATGAGCGTGCTGTCGCTGCCGGCGAGGAAGGCGTTCATGCGGGTGACGAGTGCGGTGCGGCCGGTGAAGTACCAGCCCGCGTCGCCGGACATCTGGCCGCTGGCCCTGGTGATCCAGTAGTCGTCGACGTCGGGCCGTGTCCATCCCAGTTGGCTGCGGGCGTCTTCCAGCAGGGTGGTATCGGTGTGGCCGGGGTTGGGCAGGCAGGGGCTCAGCTCACGGGCGGCGAGACGGCGGCTGACGCTGCGAGGCGGCCACAGGACGTGAATGTCGGCCATCTGCGCTGGATCCCACACCGTGTCCAGGATGGTGTGGAAGTCTTCCCAGCTCAGATGGGAGCGGGCGTAGCCGTTGGCCTCGTCGGCGCAATGGGCGTGGACGGCCGCCAGGGCTGAGGCGAAGGCGCGCAGGCGGGGGGTGCTGTCTTCGTTGCCTGCGGCCAGGACGACCAGCGAGCTCAGGGCATGCCGGTCGGGGTGCAGGGCCTTGAGGGTGCGGTCGAGTTCTTCGGCGAGGCGACCGGAGAAGCAGGAGTCGACCATGACCAGCACGTGCTCGGCCGGAGAGTCGAGGGCCGCGGCGATGAGTTCGGCTGTAGGGAACGCGGTAGCCAGGGGCCGGTCGGTGTGGGTGTCGGGCAGACGGAGGAAGTGCTGCGGTCCCGCAGGGGCCAGGCCGTGGCCGGTGAGGTAGATGACGAGGGCTTCGTCATCCGCTGCGCCGATGAGGTCCTTGTCGATGAGGAACGTTCTCAGGTCATGAACGCTTTGCAGTGGTTTGGGCGGGTGGGAGGGTGTGAAGCGGCGCTGGTCGTCCAGGCGAGAGCTGTTCCACCAGTCCTCGACGACGGCGACCTGGGCGTCGATCCCCTCGCGGAAGGCCCTGCGTTTGGCCGGGGTGCCGTCGTCGTAGTCGCTGACGGCGATCACGAGGAGGCGGCGCTCGGAGGTGGCGGGGGCGTGCTCGTCGGTCATGACCAGGTGGCGGTGACGGCGCGGGCGACGGGGAGGGTGCGCAGGTACTTGACGGCGGCATGCGGATCGAGGCGGCCGTTGTCGACCTCGATGTCCCTGATCTGGTCCGCCGCCAGGGCCAGGCCCGCGGCGCCGGTGACGGCATCGTCCGGGTCGAACACGTTGATCCACCGCAGGTGGGGTGCGATCTGCGTCAGCCGCCCGTCGGTGATGCCCATGCCCCGCTGGACGGTGGGGATGGCCAGGGGCGAGCCGCAGGTGACGAAGGTGTGCACGGCCGCACCCGCCGTGCCGGGCGCGGCGATCTCACCGTGGCGGAGGAGGTCGTAGGCGATCACGCTGCCCAGGGAGTGGCCGATCAGGACCGTGGTGTGCGCGTCGGCGCTCTCCAGGACGTGTTTGCGGACCAGGCTGGCCAGGTCGGGTTCGGTCAGGTAGGTGTTGACCTCGCGCAGGGACCGAATGAGTTTGCTGACCCGGCCGCCGGGCTTGCGCCGGTCGTAGGCGATCGCACGCTGGGTGATGCTCGGCGGCACCTTGACCAGCCCGAGCGTGGTGGGGTCGACCTGCGCGGCGTAGGCGCGTTCCTGAGGGGTGAGCAAGTCGTCCAGGGCCTGGACGATGAAAGCCTCCTCGTCTGCGGTGAACGGTGTCGCGTCGTCAGGGAACGCCTCCCTCGTGCTCAGTCCGCCCTCGTCATCGGCCAGGAGGGCCGACCAGTGCGGCACCTTCAGCACCGGGGCGAGCATGCTCTCCGTCGGGGGCGTTGCACCGCCGTGGAGCAGTTTCACACCGCGATCGAGGGCATCGCGCCAGCTCTTGGTCAGCTCCCGCTGTGATGTCTTGCCCTGCCCGATCCCGTGCACCCCGAGCACGTACTGCTGCCCCACCCGCTCCCCCGCCCTCTCCCCTTGGTCTGCTGTGCTGAGAGGACACTCTACGGGTGCGACCGCATCCCAACCGGAGCACCAACCCCTCTCACGTGGGGAGTTAAAGCACGCGCGGCTCCGTAGAGTGTGTAGCCCTCCCCCTCCAACGAGCCCCGCGCGCCGGGGAAGATGAACCCTGTGCACGACGACCCCAGCTCCATCGCAGCGTTGCTGCGAGCGAGGTATCGACGACGTCTACCCGCCAGCCTCGACGAGCTGGTCGGACCCGAGCAAGGGAGGGTGGAGCTGCCGCTGCACATCGCGTGGTCCGGACTGCGCACCCTCGATCTAAACCTGCCGCGCCAGCGCATGAGCCTGTACAGGACAGTGCTCGCCGAAGGCATGCGTGACGACCTGTGCCGCTTCCTCAACAAGGACATCCTGCTTGAGCTGTGGCCCGTGCTCCACAAGCTCATCAGCAGGGCCATCAAGGACGTCTGGGAGGAGGCATTCCCCGAGCTGCGACCATGATCCCCCTCCGGCACACTCCCCCAACACCCCGCAGTAGGCGCTCTCACCGCAACTGCGGCAGTCTCACCCAACCTGCAGGACTACAGGTCAAACGGCCCGAGCAGGGTCCAGAACCCGTCGCAATCCATCTGCGTCACCGCAGGATCAACGGCGCAACAACGGTGCGACCTCACAGCCGTAGGTGCGCACAGGTGAGACTTTGGCAACGATGGCGTCGCCGCACTCACGGCATGAACGACCGGCCTGCGGACCTGAGGTGAGCCCCGGCCGTGTGGAACCGGGCGCTCGGGGCCGCACGTCCCCCCGTACATGCTGATCATCCTGGGGATACTCTTCGCCGTCGCGCCCACCGTTGTCTGGATGACGATCGCCCGCACCCGCCCCGTCGGCTTCGCGATCGGCGGCACGCTGCTCTCCGGAGCCTGTCTGCTGATCAGTGTCCAGCAGGGCTGGATCGACGCCCCCAGACCCGACGCCCATCTCGTGTTCACGGCTCTCGCGCCCCTGCTCATCGCCTGCGGCGCGGGACTGGAAGGACGGCACGAGAACTCTCCTCCCCCGGAATGGACCTCCCGCCGCAACGGAGCGATCGGCTTCCTGGGGACGCAGTTCGCCCTCACCCTCGTGGTCGGCCTCCTGTACGCGCTGATGATCAGCGAAGGCTCGGACGCCCCGCCGTCCAAGGCCCTCCCCTCATTGCAGCCAGGCATCAGCATGGTTAACGAAGGCACCAGCTGCGGTTCCGGCGGCTGCTGGCGCGCCGCGACGGTCACCAGCGAGGACGGCCTGTCCCGCCCGGAGATCATCCGCGAACTGGGCCTCCAGCAGGAGAGCTGCCGCTCCAGCGGCTGGCTGCTCGACTGGCGTGACGTGTGCGTCGGAGCCAGGGACAACGGCGAGAACGTCACCATCTACGCCAGCTGGGGATACTGAGAGGTCGTGACCTAGTAGGACTCCGTTAGGTTGCTCTGGTTCTTGGGTGTGGGCTGGTGGTGGCTGTTCTGGGCAGGGGGCGGTGGCAGGTGGTGCAGGTGCCGGTCCAGCAGTTCAGCAGGTCCTGGATGGTGTCGAGGATCTGGTAGAGGGTGAGCCCGCCGTATCGGCTTTTGGGGCCAGGCGCTGTTCGGTGAGGAACGCGTGGGCGGCGGTGACCAGGGTGACGGGATGATGCCAGCCTGCCCAGGAGCGTCCTTCGAAGTGGTCCAGGCCGAGGCCGTGCTTGAGTTCCCGGTAGTCGTGCTCGATGCGCCAGCGGATCTTGGCCAGACGGACCAGTTCGGCCACCGGGGTGCCGTCGGGCAGGTTCGACAGCCAGTAATCGGTGGGTGCTTCGGCGCCTTCGGGCCATTCGGCCAGCAGCGTGACCTCGGGCAGGACACCGTCCCACAAACCCTCCTGCGCGGTGGCGGCGGCCTGGGCCAGGCGGCGGGACCTGACCCCGGCCGGCCGCACCCGCAGTGCCAGAAACCGCGAGCGCATCGGCCCGCGGGAGCCTTCACGCCAGGTCACCTCGGTGAACGCCTGCCGCCCCCCGGTCCGCCGCGAGCGCGGCCACCGAGGACTGCTTGTCCCGGTAGCGGGGCCGCGGCCAGCGGCCGTTCCCGGACCACGCCGGGGCCGTGGGCTGCGCGTCATGGGGGTGCACGGACACGTCCGAACGGACCGCCACGACAGCTCGCGCGGCCGGCTGGTTCCTCGTCGTTGCTGCCGTCCGGGTCCTCTGGGGTCGGGTAGCCCGCGGCGCGCAGTTGGCCGAGCGCGGCGTCGAGGGCCTCAGGGTCAGCGTCCTTGCTGAGCTGGTGTACCCGGGTCGGCGACGGCCCGGCCGCCTCAACGATCTCCGCAAGGGCGGTAAGTCACACGGTGGAGTCCACTTGCCGTCCCACCGTGGCAGGTTCCACCAAGGCCGCAGGAAGGCGCTATGACAGTGAGGACGGCCGGCGGGGCGGGGGGAGCGCAGAGAGCAGTTCCCACAGCGGGCGCGAACCCGCAGCCCAGGAACCGAGCAGCTGGCGGTCGACGAGGTGCAGCCGTTGCTGGCGGGCGAAGGTACGGCCGGGCTGGGTGATCCTGGCGTTGGTCACCATCACCACGACATCCGCCTTGTGGACCGGGCGTCCCGTTCCGTTGAGCACCTGCAGTTCCGGGGTGCCCACGGCGGCGCCCCGCTCACCGTGGCGGCGGTGCTTGCATTGGATGACCCACCGCCGCCCCTGCGGATCGGTCGCTTTCACGTCCGCACCCAGGTCTCCCTGGCCGCCGACCTGAACGGCGTCGGCGCAGCCGTCCCGGCGCATCAGGTCCCGGACGGCGTATTCGAACTGCTGGTGGGACAAGCCGTCCATCTGTGCCAGCCCGTAGCGCAGAGCGCGCGCCTGGGCCTGTCTCCACTGCTCGCGTTGCGCCCGCTGCTGCCACCAGGCGATGCCGCCCAGGACAGCGAGGACGGCAGCGACAAGCAGCAGCCACCAGTGCGTGAGCAGCCAGTTGACCACCGTCACCACCAGGCCGACGGCCGCCACCACGACCACGCACAGGACGACGAACTGCGTTTCCTGCTGCTGCCTGCGCCGACGGCTGGGGCGCCGTGCGGGGCGCCGCCGGGCCGGCGGGCGCCGGGTCATCGCTCACCGGCCAGGGCGGAGAGGTCGATCGGGTACGACACGCTCGGCGTGGGCGCCGCCCGCTGCAGCGCGGGCATGTCGAACTTGACCGGGTACGACACCGTCGAGCGCGGCACGGCTGTCTTCGGTGCGCTGTTGGTGGAGTGCTCGAAGAGGATCGGATAGGTCACGGGCGGTTCGGGCGGCGTGCTGTCCGCTTCGGTTGTCGTTGAGGCGTTGCCGATGGCGAGCACGGCCAGGCCGAAGGCGGCGAAGATGGTCATCTCCCGGCGCGCGCCCGGCGCCCATCGGGAGTGTCCGCGTACTGGCGTTCCGTCGGAGCGCACGTACGGGCGGACAAAGGGCATGTGGTCCTCCATTTGATGGTGGGTGTCCGTGTCGCAGTCATGTTGGAGCCCAGCACTGACAGCCGATCAGCCGGATACGCTCAACAGCCCTTGTTTTAGGGCGAGTTCAGGACATACGTATGCCCACCCGGAAGTGTGCTGGGTTCTTTGCGGACGTGCCGGGGGGCAGGGTGCGGCGCCAGGTGGCGTGACAGCCGTGAGCCGGTACGAGTGGCGGCTCCACCAGGGCGATCCGGTCGTCGGTGGCTCCGTGGCATCTGGCGGAGCCACCGACGGTGCGACGACTCATCTGTGCGGGCAGAGAGGGTGGCGGAATCAGCCATTTCCAGGATTTGTCACTCGGAGGTGACGAAGTGGACGTGGCAGCTGTGCCGCGAGCTGCGCAAGGATGGATGCGGCTGCCCGGGGCGGGGGCTTGAGACGCTAAGGATGGATGCGGCTGCCCGGGGCGGGGGCTTGAGACGCTGCGGGTTCCCGGAACCCACCCCGAGGCGGGCGCTCTCGCCCAGTAGCGCAAGTCCAGTCCGGAGCAGGCATTTTCTTCCTGTTGGGGTCCAACTTCGGTTGCTGCGCTTCAATATGGGTGAGAGCGCCTGAAGGTTCCCACCGGCAAGATACTCGGACCGACGCTGCACCACCTGACCCCGCTGTAGGCCTTCTGCGACGAGCTGCTCGCCGAGCTGCTGACCGTCGGCAGTGACGACGACGTGGCCATGGTGGCCGTGCGGCTGCCCGCCGCTCCCTGGCGCCCGCGCCGTCGCCCCTGCCGCCGCGGCCCCGGCCCGGGGTCAGGCCCCGGGAACCGCCGTCGGCGTCACGGTCGCCGTGAACGCGCAGGCCTCGTTCTGCACCGCCGTGACGCGCACCGGTGCCGCACCAGAGCCGTCGTCCACGGGGCCGCGGCGGTCGCCGGGCAGGCCGCCGTCGCCGCGGCCGGACTCCTCGCCGGACGGCCCGACGTGGATCCAGCAGGGCGCGTCGAGTTCCACGTACTGGGCGAACTCCGCCTCCATGGCCGTGGCGATCACCGGCCGCGGGTGGGCCTGGGCGTGGGTGGCCTGCCGGGCCGCTTCGAGCAGGAGCATGCCCGGGGCGTGGTCGACGGGGTGGTCGAAGAGCGCCGGGTGGGTGAGGTCGACGCGCAGTTGATGCAGCGTGGGGGAGTTGGTCGGGGACAACACGACGTCCGCGAACCCGGTCCGGGCGACGGAGGCCGGCGCGGTCGGCGGGGCGAGGGGGATGGCGCGCCGGTAGGCCTCGTCGATGTCGGCGTAGGGGCCACGCAGCCGTGGGTAGACGGCCGGTGACAGGTCGGCGAAGCGGGTGAACGCGGTGCCCAGCGGATGGTCGTCGAGGGACAGGTCGACTTGCATGTCGACGGAGACCAGCCGGCCGGCGCGACGGATCACCTTCGGGCAGGTGACCCGCATTTCCACCTCGGCCGGGGCGTCCGACACCGCCAGCGCGGCCGGGTCGATCTCGTACCGGAAGCGGCTCCACACCTGCCGGTGGCCGAAGGGGACGTCGTAGGCGACGTGGCTCAGCAGCGGCACGCACTGGCGGACCGACTCCGCCACGAGCATCGGGTCGTGGAATCCTCCCACCGGCCCGTAGAAGGGATGGGTGAGCGGCCACCGGGCGGTGACGCGGTGGCGGTCCGGTCCGGCGGGGCTCCAGCCGGTCAGCAGGACCTCGGACTGCGCCGACTTGTGCACGTACTCGCGAGGAACCGCGGTGGCGGACGAGGTGTGTATCGCCGGGTTCGAGGCGGTGATCGACATGTGGAAATCCCCCAAGGAAGTGTGTGCTGTGCACCGTTGTGGCGTGCGTACAGGCGTTCGCTCCTCGGAAGAAAATAAAGAGTGCTCGTTTTGTTTTAGGTTTCCTTGCGGCAAAGGAACAGTCAGTGACGAGTAAAACAGCGAGGAGAAAGCATGAAGAGTCCACTCATCGCGGGCAAGTGGGAGGCGAGGTTCCGATACGGCTGGCCCAGTGGCGATCAAGCGAGTAACGTAGGGAACGTTCTGTTTCTTTGGGGGTTCCGATGGCTCAGCAGCCGAAGCAAGAGCGTGCTATCCAGACCCGTGAGTCGCTGCTCCGCGCGGCTGCAGACGTCTTCGACGAGGTGGGTTTCGCCGGCGCCAGCATCAGCCGCATCCTCAAGAGGGCCGGGCTGACCGCCGGGGCCCTCTACTTCCACTTCGACTCGAAGGAGGACCTGGCGCGCGCGGTCATGAACGCGCAGCCCCAGTCGATCATCCCGTGGCTGGAGTCCGAGGGACTGCAGCGGCTCGTCGACATCACCATGGTCTGGGCGTACCAGCTCCGGGTGGACCCGCTGCTGCGGGCGGGCGTGCGCCTCACCGGCGAGCAGGGCTCGTTCGGCGTGAAGGACGCCACTCCGTACCAGGAGTGGAGCCAGATCATGACCGAGTGCCTCGAATCGGCCCGTGAGAGGGGCGAGTTGCAGGCCGGCGTCGAGCCCGCCGAGCTGGCCGACTTCGTGGTCGAGGCGTGCACCGGCATGCAGACGTACTCGGCTGTCGCCAGCGAGGCGCGGGCGGACCTCTCCGACCGCGCGGTACGGATGTGGCGGTTGCTGCTGCCCGGGGTCGCCGTCCCGGCCGTCGTCGCTCGCACCGAGGTGAACCCGGACCGGGTCCGGGACCTGCTCCGGGCGGCGAGCACCGCGGCCACCGCCGCGAACGGACAGGTCCGGGAGGGCGTCGAGGAGTCCGTGGGCGGGGAGAGAACCGGCGCGGCCGACTGAGGCCGCGCTTTCCAGTACCGCGGCCGAGCCCGCGGTCTCACCGAGGGGGATCACATGAGTCAGGGTCTGGCGCATCTGCGCCTGGGGGCGGTGAACATCGACGGCGTCATGCTGAACGACACCTTCAGTCCGGTCATCCACCACTTCCTGGTGAGCCGCGGCTGCGTGTATACCGCCGAGCTGGAGCGCACAATCTTCTCCCAGCCCCGCGCGGTCGCGGGGCTGCTGCTCGCCGAGGCGGTGGGGGGCTCGATGAGCGGCGAGGAAGCGCTGGAGGCGTACTTCGAGGAACGGGCGCGGTATCTGAGAACCCGTCCGGTGCGGGTGAACGAGGGCGCTGTCGCCCTTGTGGGGCTGCTGCGCGGCCTGGGGTTGCGCACCGTCTGTTACGGCGGTCTGGGCAAGGACCACTTCGACACCTTCCTCGGCGAGCACGCTGCACTGTTCGACGGGCCCGGCTACATCTGCACCGACTCCTTCCGGCCGGGCCTGCACGAGATCACCACCGAGTACTTCGGTGTCGAGCACGACGAGGTTCTGATCGTCGACGACGTCGCCCGGGTCGCCGAGGAGGCGCGGCTGCTCGGCATGCCGTTCGTCGGCCACCCGAGCCGCTTCGAGCACAGCTTCCAGCGGCAGTTGATGCGCGAGGCCGGGGTGCGTCACCTGGTGGACTCGCTGCACGCGATCGACGAGGACCTGCTGCGGACGCTCGACAGCGAGGCGGCGACCGGCACGGCTTGGGCAGCCTGACGGCCGTCACCTCCGTTCCACGAGGCACACGGCGAGGTCTGCGCCCGCGCGGGGCACGGATCTCGCGCACATGCAACCGACTTCACGACGGCAAGGGGGCACAGTGGGCATGAGTGGTGCAGGGCGGCTGCTGGACGGCAAGGTGGCCATGATCACCGGGGCGTCCAGCGGCATCGGGGCGGCGGCCGCCCGGCTGTTCGCCGAGGAGGGGGCCGCAGTGGTGGTCGTGGCCCGGCGCAAGGACAAGCTGGACGACCTCGTCGCGGAAATCCGCGCAGGCGGGGGGCGGGCCGTCGCGGCGGCCGGTGACGTCACGGACCCGGCCGCCGCCGAACGGGCGGTGGCGGTCGCCGTCGACGCCTTCGGCACCCTGAACGCGGCGTTCAACAACGCCGGTTACGCCACCGCGGGGACGCCGCTGCACGAGATCGACGACGCGACGTACGAGCGCACCGTCGACGCAATCTGCGCGGCGTGTGGAACTGTCTGCGGCACCAGATACCGGCGATGCTCGCGGGTTCGGGGGGCTCCGTGGTGAACACGTCCAGCGTGGCCGGGATGAAGGCCACCGGCGCCTCGGCCGCCTATGTCGCCGCCAAGCACGCGGTGATCGGACTGACCAGGGCGGCCGCGCTGGACTACGGGCAGCGGGGCATCCGCTGCAACGCGCTGGTCGTGGGCAGCACCCGCACCGAGATGATGGAGGGTGTGCTGCAGGCGTGCCCGGAGCTCGAGGAGGTCTTCATGGCCGACTCGGTGCAGCGGCGGATCTCCGCGCCGGCCGAGGTGGCGCAGGCCGCGGCCTGGCTGTGCAGCGACCGTTCCTCGTTCGTCACCGGCACGGCGATGGCCGTCGACGGCGGTTCGACCGCGGTGTAGCCGTGCGACGCCGTGCGCCTGTGGCCGGGCTCCGCCCAGCCGGGACAGGCGTACGGCGGGCACCGGCGCCCTCGGATCCCGAAGAGCCCCTGTCTCGGGGGATGGCCGCGCCCCCTTCCTGTGAAAGAATAGCGAACGATCGCTTTTCTTTCAGTGGAAAGGCGGGGACGTCTCCGGCAGGCCCACACGGTCCGGCCGGGGCTCGGCCCCGAGGGAGGAACGAGGAGATGGTCGTTCAGGAGAGGGCGGTGCGCACACGCAGGGGGCTCGTCCAGGCCGCCGCCCTGGAGATCGACCGGGTCGGCTACGAAGGAGCCCGGCTGTCCCGGATCTGCGCGTCAGCATCCGTCTCGATGGGGGCGCTGACCTTTCACTTCTCCTCCAAGGCCGCCCTGGCCGACGCGGTCCAGGAGGAGGGCCGGGCGATCTCCCGGGCGCTCGTGGGCCGGGTCCTGGAATCGCGCGAGCCTACGCTGCGCGCGGTGGCCGAGCTCACTGTCGGGCTCGCCGGGCTGCTGGAGGAGAGCGTCGTCGCGCGCTCGGCCGCGCGGCTCGCCAGGGAGCGGCCGGAGGAGCCGGACCGGTGGACGCAGGTCTGGCTGCCGGCCGTGCAGGACCTGCTGGAACGCGCCCGCGAGGACGGCCGGCCACGGCTCGCGGTCCACCCCGAGGCGGTGACCGCCCTCGTCAGGTACCTGCTGACGGGCGCCGAGGTACAGATACGCGGCGCCGGAGCGCTGGTGGTCGGCGCGGGTGCCGGGAGGGTGGCCGACCAGGTGGAGGGGATCTGGCGGCTGGTCCTCGACGGCACGGCGGCTCAGGGCGGCTGACCCGGCTCTCGATCGTTCTGTTTCGACAGGAAACGACTCAGCATAGAAAAACATAGCGAACATTCTGTATGGTTTCTTGGTGTGAGGGCGAGCGCCGCCCTCACACCGCGTATCGACAGGTACGCGTCAATCGAGGCAGGGGGAGCGTGAGATGCCAGCAGTCGTGAGCGCCGTCGGCCGGCCCGCCGAGGCGGCGGTGGACGTCGCAGTCGTGGGCGCGGGACCCGCCGGGCTGTACGCCGCGTACTACGCCGGGTTCCGCGGCCTGTCGGCGGTGGTCGTCGACGCGCTCGACGAGCCCGGCGGCCAGGTGTCCGCTCTCTATCCGGAGAAGCTGCTGTACGACGTGGCCGGCCACCCCGCCGTCAAGGGGCGGCAGTTGATCGACAACCTGCTGGAGCAGGCCGCCCCGTTCGGTACGCGGTACCTGCTCGGCCGGACGGTGGTCGGCCTCGCCCGCCGAACCGGAGGCTGGACCCTGAGCACCGACGACGGCGGCAGAGTGGACGCCGGAGCCGTGGTGATCGCCGCCGGGCTCGGCAGGTTCGTGCCCCGCAGGCTGCCCTGCTCGGTGCCGTACGAGGGCAGGGGCGTCGCCTACCACGTCCCGCGCCCGCAGGCGCACGCAGGACGGGACGTAGTCGTGGTCGGCGGCGGCGACAGTGCCGTGGACTGGGCCCTGGCCCTGGCCCCGCTGGCCCGCAGCACGACCCTCGTCCACCGGCGGGGCACCTTCCGCGCCCACGAGTACAGCGTGCGGCAGCTGTACGCCTCCGCCGTCCGGGTCGTCACCGACGCCGAGGTGGTCGCCTGCCACGGTACCCAGCGGCTCGAACGGGTCGGGATCCGGCGAGGCGACGAGGCGTTCACCCTGCCGGCGCAGGCGCTGGTCGCCGCCCTCGGCTTCACCTCCGGCCTCGGTCCCGTCGCCGAGTGGGGAATCGACCTGGAGCACCGCAGGATCCGGGTCGACCGGTCCATGAGCACCAACCTGCCCGGCGTCCACGCGGCCGGCGACGTGTGCGCCTACCCGGGCCGCGTCCCGCTGATCACCGTCGGCTTCGGCGAGGCCGGCACCGCCGTGAACCACGCGGCCGTGACCCTGCGCCCCGGCGAACGGCTCGCGCCCGAGCACTCCTCCGACGCGTTCCCCGGTGCACGCGGCCGCGCGGCCGTCCCGTCCGCGTCGGCCGCGTAGCACCGGCGCCTCGGTCACCGCATCGCATCCCGCGCGCCGGGATGCCCCACCCGCCTCAAGGGGGCTGCACAGCAATGCCGCTCAACAAGCTCACCCTCATGCCCGACAGGGTGGAGATCCTGCTGCCCGAGGGCTCCTGCCTCACGGACATCGAGTACGAGAGGCCGGAACAGCTGATCCCGTTCGGCTGCCGCTCAGGGGCCTGTGGCGCCTGCGTCATCGAAGTCCTCGACGGCTCCGCGTCGCTCGGGGAGGCCGATCCCGACGAGAGGGACTTCCTCGAGGACCTCGGCCGGGCCGACGGGAACCACCGGCTCGCCTGCCAGTGCCGCCTCCTGGGCGCCGCGACCGTCCGCGTCGTGCAGCAGTGAGCGCGGGCCGGCACGACACCGCCTCCCCCCCACCACCTCCGTGGAGGAATCCCATGCACCAGCACACCATGATCCCCGGCGTCGTGGACGGCACGGTCACGTCCTCCGTGGACGCCGACGGCAACGTCTCGTTCCGGATCGCGATCCGCGAGAGCGGCCTCCGGCCCGAGAAGGCCGACCACATCGAGGTCGTCCTCACCCGGCAGGACGCCCGTGCCCTCATGTCGGCCCCCGAGCGGTCCGCGCCCGTCGCCTGCTCCGTCGGCGTCCGGCTGAACAGCGCGCCCTTCCCTGCCCTCTCCTCCCTCTAGGAGCCCCGATGGCACTGCTCGACCAGCAAGGCATCTCCGCCCCGACCACCGGCACCCCGCCCGCCGCCGCGGCCCGTGATCCGCGCGAGTCCATGACCGTGCTCCCGAAATTCCTCCAGTTCCCGCTGACGATCCTCACCGGCAAGGCGCTGCCCGGCCAGCGGTCCCCGGGCTGGACGCCCGCCTTCCACCTGGTGACGGCCACGACGTCGATGGCCGCCGGTGTCTTCCTCAGCACCCTGGCCTACGTCCTCGGCGGGCCGTTCCTGCTGCTGCTCGCGGCCGGCTGGGCGGTGACGCTGCACGGGATGCGCAACCTGCGGATGATGATCTACCACCAGTGCTCGCACCGGAACATGTACCGCCGCCGCGAGCCGGACCGGGCCATAGGCCACGCCGTGTCCAGCCTCCTGATCATCCAGAACTTCCAGCGCTACAGCCGCGAGCACGTCAGCGATCACCACGCGCTTGACCACATGACGCTGAAGGACCCCACGGTCCAGGCCTTCCTGGTCAGCCTGGGCCTGCACCCGGGCATGACCCGCCGCCGGATGTGGCGCCAGCTCCTCGGCAAGCTGCTCTCCCCGCGCTTCCACTTCGCCTTCGCCGTCTCCCGTGTGCGCTCCTTCTGGAGCGAGTCGGCGCGCACCGAGAAGGTGGCGGCCGTCACCCTCTACGGCACGCTCGCCCTGGTCACGGCGGCGACCGGCACATGGCCGGCCCTGCTCGTCGTCTGGTTCGTGCCGCTCGTCCCGCTGTTCCAGGTCAGCAACACCCTGAGGCTGTGCGTCAAGCACACCTTCCCCGAGCCCGGCCTCGAGGACCGGCGCAGCCGGGCGTACTTCGCCTCGCTGACCAACGCCATCTTCCTCGGCGACCCGGCCCCCGCCCCGCAGTTGCCTGCCGGGCTCCGCGCCCTGGCGTGGACGCGCTGGGCCCTGCGGCTGCTGTTCGTGCACGCCCCGTCCCGCTACCTCGTGCTGACCGGCGACACCGTGGTCCACGACTTCCACCACCGTCACCCGCGCGCCGCGGACTGGCCGAACTACGTCTTCGCCCGCCAGGAGGACGCCGAACGCCTCGCGCCGGGGCAGCCGCCGTACCACGAGGTCTGGGGTCTGGTGCCCGCGATCAGCCACGTCTTCGACTCGCTGGCCGCCGCCGACCCCGAGGAGTTCGACGTCGACCGGCTGAGGTCCGTGAGCAAGCGGGAGCTCTTCGCCGCCTTCGACGACTGACCGCACAGCCACCCGCACCCCACCAACGACCCCGAACCAGGAAGCTCGATGCGTACTCCGCCGAACCAGCACTCCGCACCTCGTACGGTCGTCCTCGGCGTGGCGGCCAGCGACAGCCACGCGGTCGCCAATCACCTCATCGCCCACTCCCTGCGCGGCCTCGGCTACCACGTCGTCAACCTCGGCACCTGCACGGCCGTCGAGGAGTTCGCCGAGGCCTGCGAGCGGTACCCGCACGCCGAGGCCGTCGTCATCGGCAGCCTCAACGGCCATGTCCACGAGGACCTGCGCGGTCTCGACCAGGCCAAGCGGTCGGGCCGGATCACCTGCCCGGTCGTCGTCGGAGGCAACCTCTCCGTGGGCAGCCACAAGGACGCCTCGGCCCACGACCGCCTGTACGCCGCCGGAGTGGACCACATCCTGTCCGACGCCGCCGAACTGCCCCGCCTGCTCGACCGGTTGCGGCTCGCCCGCCGCGGTGCCCGGCTCACCGACCTGGCGGCGTCATGAGCGTCAGGTCCGTCCCGTCCGCCGGCGCCCGCTCCGTCACCGTCCCGCCGGCCTGCGCAACCTCACTGCCCACTCCGTCCCAGTCCGCCGCGTACATCGCCTCGCTCGGCAAGCCCACCGCCGCCGAGATCCTCCAGGACTGCAAGGAACGGGGCCGGGTGGCCCTGCAGCCGCGCTGCGGCGTCGGCGGCCACGAGGAGATGAAGCGGCTTCTGACGACCTTGGAGGAGGAGGCCCGCCCCGACATCCTGACACTGACCATCGACTCCCACACCCGCCTCAAGCGGTTCGGCGAGGCCCGCCGCACCCTGCACCTGCGGCCGGCCGACCTCAACGGCTACCCGCTGGTCGCCCACGGCTGGCAGCGCGGCCGTGAACTGAACGAACTGGTCGACGCGCCGCTGGAGATCAGGCACGGATCCCCCGACGCCCGCCTCCTCTTCGACGTCTCCGTCGCCTCCGGCATCACCTCGTTCGAGGGCGGCGGCATCTCGTACAACCTGCCCTACTCCAAGGCCGTGCCGCTCGCCGAGTCCCTGACGGCCTGGCAGGACGTGGACCGCGCCTGCGGCGAACTCGCCGAGCACGGGGTGATCGTCGACCGGGAGCTGTTCGGCACCCTGACCGCGGTGCTCGTGCCGCCATCGATCAGCCTCGCCGTCAGCGTGCTGGAGGCGGTGCTCGCCACCCGGGCCGGTGTCCGCTGCGTGTCCGTGGCCTATCCGCAGGGCGGGCACCTCGTCCAGGACGTCGCGGCGCTGCGCAGCATCCCGGTCCTCGCCGAGCGCTACCTCCCGGCCGGCGTCCAGGTCCACGCGGTGCTGCACGAGTTCATGGGCGTCTTCCCCCGCAAGCGCGACAACGCCGAGGACCTCATCCTCTACGGGGCGCTGGCGGCCCGGCTCGGCGGGGCCTCCAAGCTGATCACCAAGACGTACCAGGAGGCGTACGGCATCCCCGACACCGCGGCCAACGTGGCCGGTCTGCGGCTGGCCGGCCGGGCCAACTCGCCGCTGCTGGACTTCGTCAGTGTCGACGACGGCCAGGTCACCGAGGAGCAGGGGTGGATCCTCGACGAGGTCGCCGATCTCGTCGAGCCGCTGCTGCAGCGCCCCGACCTGATCGAGGCGGTCGTCGAGGCGTTCGCCGAGGGGCGGCTGGACATACCGTTCAGCGCCAGCCGTTCCGCCCGCTCCGACATCATCCCGCGGCGCGACGCCACCGGCGCCATCCGCTACCGGACCATCGGCGCCCTGCCGTTCGCTCCGGCCCGGCTGCGCCGCAACGAGGAACTGCTGCACGCCGTGGACGGCCCCGGCGAACCGGGCATCGACACCCTGATGGCGGGCCTCACCGGCGACATCAACTACTTCCGCGGGCTCTTTCGCGAGTCCGAGCCGCACACCGGCGCCCACGGACCCGAGCGGTCCCCGAACGCGACGGCCGCCACCCCCACCGCACCCGGCGAATCGAGGAACTGATGCGTGCCCTGCAAGTGACCCGCCCCGGCGGACCCGACGCCCTCGCCGTCACCGACCTGCCCCGCCCCGAGGCCGCGCCCGGCCAGGTCGTGGTCCGCAACGAGGCCGTCGGTCTCAACTTCATCGACGTCTACTTCCGCGACGGCACCTACCCGACGGCCTATCCGTTCGTCCCCGGCCAGGAGGCCGCCGGAGTGGTCACCGCCGTGGGCGACGGCGTCACGGACTTCGCCCCGGGCGACCGGGTCGCGTACGCCACCCAGCTGGGCGCCTACGCCGAGTACACCGCCGTCCCCCAGGCCAAGCTGGTGCCCGTTCCCGACGGCGTCACGCTGCCCGACGCGGCAGCGGTCCTGCTCCAGGGGCTCGCCGCGCTGTACCTCAGCGGTACCACGCACCCCGTGGCGGCCGGGGAAACCGTGGTGGTGCTGGCCGCCGCCGGGGGGCTGGGGCAGCTCCTGGTGCGGCTGGCCGCACACCGCGGCGCGCGGGTCGTCGCCGTCGCTTCCACCAAGGAGAAGCGAGAGGCCGCCCTGGCCGCGGGCGCCCACCACGCCCTGCCCTATGAGGACTTCGCGGCCGGGGTGCGCGAACTCACCGGCGGCGAGGGCGCGCACGCGGTCTACGACTCGGTGGGCGCGGCCACGTTCGAGGAGAGCGTCAGGGCACTGCGCCGCCGGGGCACCCTCGCCGTGTGCGGGCTGTCCAGCGGCCCGCTCCCGCCGGTCGACGTCGAACTGCTGCGCACGGCGGGCTCCCTGTACCTGACCCGGCCCACCCTCGCCGACCACGTCCCGGACGCGGCCTCGCTCAGGGCGTCGGCCGCCGAGCTCTTCGCGCACGTCGCCGACGGCGTGGTCCGTCCCGGCGTCGGCGAACGGCTGCCGCTGGCCGAGGCAGCACGGGCCCACACCCTGCTGGAGAGCCGTGCCACCACCGGCAAGGTCCTCCTCACTCCGTGACGCACCGACCGGACCCCGCCACCAGCCGTACCCCGAGCCGTACCCACAGCCGCTCCGGAAGCGGAGGAAGGACGACATCATGAGCGTCGACGTAGGCGCCGAGGTGAGGGCGGCCCCGTCCGGCGGCACCGCCCGCCAGGGCATCGGGGCGGTCCCGGCGCCGGTGCTGATGCTGGTCGGGATGGTGAGCACCCAGCTCGGGGCCGCCTTCGCCAAGCAGCTGTTCGGCACCGTGGGACCCGCCGCGATGACCGTGCTGCGGCTCGGCTTCGCCGCGGTGGTGCTGCTGCTGTTCTGGCGGCCGTCGCTGCGCCTGGACCGGCGCACGACGGGGGCGGTCGCCGTCCTCGGCATCGCCATCGCCGGCATGAATCTGTGCTTCTACCTGGCCATGGCCCGGATGCCCGTCGGGGTCGCGCTGACCGTCGGGATGGCGGGGCCGCTCACCGTCGCGGCCCTGTCCTCGCGTCGGACCCGCGACCGGCTGTGGGCGGTGCTCGCCGGGTGCGGCATCGCCCTCCTCGGCTGGCAGGGCGGCGCCGCCGGGATCACCGGGCTGCTCATCGCCCTGGCCTGCGCGGTGTTCTGGGGCGCGTACGTGCCGCTGTCGGCCAGGGTCGGCGCGCTGCTGCCCGGCGGGGGCGGACTGGCGCTCGCGATGGCCTTCGGCACGCTGTGCGCGCTGCCGGCCGGGCTGTTCGAGGGCGGCTCCGCGCTGGCCGACCCGGCGGTGCTCGCCTTCGGCTTCGGCGTCGCGATGCTGTCCTCCCTGGTGCCGTACACCTGCGAGATGGAGACGCTGCGCCGGGTTTCCGCGCTCGTCTTCGGGGTGCTGCTCAGCCTGGAACCGGCGATCGGCGCCCTGGTCGCCCTGCTCGTCCTGCACGAGACCATCTCGCCGCTGCAGACGCTGGGCCTCGCGGCCGTCGTCGTCGCGTCGATCGGCGTCATCCGCGGCACGCGCGGCGCCCCCGTCGGGCGGGACGCCACTTCACGAGACATACCGGACTCACGAGAGCAAGGACTCCGCCAATGATCGACACGGGCAGGAACGCGGCGCTGGTCGGCCGGCCGGAAGCCTTCGAGCAGCTGAGGACGCTGGTGGACTCCGCGCTCGGCGCGCTCCACGACGCCTCGCTGAAGCGTGGCGGGCCC